>QHXH01000114.1 GCA_003222855.1 Acidobacteriota bacterium | reverse complement strand
ACTCGGAACGATAGTCAAGGGTCAGTGATCGGAGTGTGGATTGTGGCTGAGCTCTCATCTGTAGTGATGTTGTCATACCAAAAACATTATCTCGTCGCAAGTAACCGTAGAGTCCATCGTGCGGATGGTTTGGATTGCTCATGTGACAATCGTACTAGGTACGTCAAGTAACGATCTTTATCAAAACCATGCTAGCCAGCGTCGGCAGCAATATAGACTTGTCGCACCATTACCTGGTCACTACTGCTCGGTACTGACCTCGCTTGCATCAGTGCTAAAATCATTCATAGATGCGCGTCACCATCGGCCAAATCAATACGACCAACGGAGATTTCGAAGGCAACGTTGCGCGCATCCTCAGCGCGATCGATCAAGCGAAACGCGACTCCTCAGACCTGATCGTTTTTCCGGAAGTTACCATCCAGGGTTACACCTCGTTCGATTGGTTTCTCGATCCGGACGTAATTCGATCGGCGCTCGATCCGCTCGACAAGATCATACAAGCCACCGAAGGATTGACCGCAATCGTCGGCACAGTCCGTCGCAACGATCGAGAGACAGGCCGCAAGCTTTACAACTCGGCGGCCGTCATTTCTGATCGCAAACTACTCGGTTTCGCCGACAAGACATTGTTGCCGGAATACGACGTCTTCGACGACCCGCGCTACTTCGAACCGGCACACGAACGCCGACTGTTCAATCTTGATCAGACGAAGATGGGCATCGCCGTCTGTGAGGATTTCTGGAACGACAAGACTTTTTGGAAACAGCGCCTCTATCCAAACGATCCGGCGCAAGAGCTAATCGAGCTGGGCGCGCAGTTGCTCGTATCGATCAACGCGTCGCCTTTCAATAAAGGCAAGATGGGCGTGCGTTGCGAAATGGTTTCGCATCGCGCGCGCATGGCAAACCTGCCGATTGTATTTGTGAACCTGGTGGGTGGAAACGATGGCGTGATCTTTGACGGCGCCAGCATTATTTCTGACGCAACCGGAAGGATTATTTTGCAGGCGCCGCCATTTGAAGAATTCGTCGAGACAGTCGATCTCGATTGCGGCGTTGCAGATTCGCGTTGCCTTCCCGGCGACGACATCGAGACGATTCGATCCGCACTCGTGCTCGGCATTCGCGACTACGCGCAAAAAAACAACTTCAACAGGGTAGTGCTGGGTTTGTCGGGCGGAATCGATTCGGCTGTGGTCGCCGCCCTGGCTGCTGAAGCCGTCGGTGGGGACAACGTGCTCGCGGTCACGATGCCTTCGCCTTATTCGTCCCAGGGCAGCATCGACGATTCGATTGAGTTAAGCCTTCGTCTGGGGATCGAATGCCGCACCAAACCAATCAGCGATGCGTTTCACCTGCTCAGAAACGAGTTGGAATTGCCCGAGCCTTCGATCAAAAGCAAAGCCGCGATCGAACGCGCGGTGGAAAATCTGCAATCGCGTCTGCGCGGCAACATTCTAATGACGATCTCGAATGCTCAGAATCGCCTGCTGCTCTCCACCGGCAACAAGTCCGAGCTGGCGCTTGGTTATTGCACGCTTTACGGCGATACGAATGGCGGCCTCGCGGTGATCGGCGACGTTTTGAAAACCGAAGTTTATGGGCTGGCGCGCAATTACAATCGCGAACGCGAACTCATTCCCGGTTCGATCATCAACAAACCGCCATCCGCCGAGCTGGCGCCCGGCCAATTCGATGAGCAGTCATTGCCGCCTTACGAAAAACTCGATCCGATTCTGGAGTTGTATTTCGAACAAAAGCAATCGCCGGAAGAAATTATTGCTGCGGGTCATGAGGCGGATCTGGTTTATGAAATTCTTAATCGAGTTGAATCACCCGCCAATGAATTCAAACGCCGGCAGTTGCCGCCAACCCTGATCATTTCGCGCAACGCGATCGGCATCGGTCGCCGTCGCCCAATCGCTCACCGTTATCGACGTGTGCCTGCCACCCAGGTAAAGTCGAAATCGTTTTCTCCCTCTTCCTCGGGCAGCGGGTAGGGTGAGGGCCGGCGCGGGCGCACGAAACGCTCTGCCTATGGGTTCCGCGAAAAGCGGCAGAAAAAGCCTGTGATTCTTGTCCCTCACGCTTGCCGAAAAAGCCCGTCGTGAAGCAATATGGTCGCGGCTTTCAGCCGACAATTCCATGAATCCCTCGTAAGGAAACACCATGAGCATTCGATCACTTCTGTTGTCTTTTGCACTTTTAATCGCGCCGGCAGCTGCAATTGGCCAACCCAAAGCATCGCCTGACGAACAAAAGATGGCGCAGGCGATCGCGACTGCGCCAGATGCGGCCGGCAAGGCAAAGGCTGCCGCGGATTTCGTCAAGAAGTACCCCAAGAGTTCACTGCGTCCAATGATCGCGCAGAAAATCGCCGATCAAATTCACGAAATAACTGACGGCGCGCAGAAGCTCGCACTCGCGCAGGAATTTCAAACTATCTTTAAGGAACCCGCCGAAGAAGAAATGATCATGCCGGACCTGTTAGCCGGTTACGCGGAGGCCAAACGTCCCGACGATGCCTTCACAACGGGCGCAACATATCTGGGCCAGCATCCGGATTCTGTCAGCGTTTTGGTTGAACTCATGATCGTCGCCACTGACCAGGCAAAACAGAAGAATGGGAAGTTCATTCCGCAAGGCGAGCAGTACGGCATGCATGCCATCGAGTTGATCGAGGCAGACAAAAAACCCGCAAGCATGGGTGATCCAACCTGGAAAGCATACAAAGACTTGCTGCCCGGTCTCTATCAATCGATGGGTATCATCGAAATGGTGAAAGGCGATCGGGCGGCGACGCAGGCGCGTCTTACAAAGGCGACTGAACTCGATCCGAAAGATCCTTTCAACTACCTGTTGTTGTCCGGCACGTTGAACGATGACTATCAGGAATCCGCGAAGCGTTTTCAGGCAATGCCTGAGGGCCCGGCGAAAACGGCTGAGCTGCAGAAGATCCTCGCCTCGCTCGACCGCGTGATCGATTCGTATGCGCATTTCATTGCCCTGTCGGAAGGAGTCGCGCGGTTTGATTCCGTTCGCCAACAGGAAATGCACGACCTGGAAAATTACTACAAATACCGGCACAACAATTCGACCGCCGGCTTGCAGCAGCTAATCGACAAGTACAAGACGCCGGCGAAACCCTAAAGATCCATTTGGGCTGCCGCAGCTTTTGAGGTTCGGAGTTCCGCCTTTAGGCGGCGTGCTCTTTGCAGATGCCGCGTAAACGCGGAACTCCAAACTTCGCTTCCTGTGATAATCTGATCGCGATGTTGCGCAAAGGTCCGAATCGCGATCTCGTTCGTGAATTCCTTACTTACATTCAAGTGGAAAAAGGCCTGTCCGCGAACACGCTGCAAAGTTACGCACGCGACATCGCGAAGCTGCAATCGTGGGCCGAAACAAACCACAAGCCGATCGAAAGACTTGACCGCAAGGACTTGCGCGAGTGGATCGCGCGCATGTCCCGCGATGGCCTGGCGCCCTCCTCAATCTCGCGATCGGTCAGCGCGGCTCGCGGCTTCTTTAACTTTCTCATGCTCGACAACCACGTGAAGCGTCATCCGGCAGAGGACATTCACACGCCGCAGAGATATTCGCGGTTACCGAAATTTTTGTCTGAAGACGAAATGGAGCGCTTACTGCTGGCGCCCGATGTCAAGACTGACATCGGCGTGCGCGATCGCGCCATGATCGAAGTGATGTACGCTGCCGGTCTGCGGGTGTCGGAACTGTGCGCACTACGAACGAATGACATTAAGCTGGATACGGCATTACTTACGTGTCAGGGTAAAGGCAGCAAAGAGCGCCGGATTCCGATCGGCAGGAGCGCCGTCCATTGGTTGCAGAGATATCTGTCGGTTCGCAAACAGTTTGGAAATGAATCAAAGCAGGAACTATTTCTGCACCGTGGCCGTTCGCTGAGCCGGCAAACCGCCTGGTCCATCATTAAGACTCATGCCGCGACCGCCGGCGTGCCGGACATCTCGCCGCACACTCTGCGTCACAGCTTTGGTACGCACCTGATGCAACACGGGGCGGACTCGCGTTCAGTGCAGGCGCTGTTGGGCCATAGCGATATCTCGACGACTGAGATTTACACGCACATCACCGACCTGCACATGCGTAAGGCTTACGATCGATTTCATCCGCGGGCACGAGTTGCGGGTAAGTCCAAGTAATCGGCTCACCACGAAGACACAAAGGCACAAAGCATAAAAGAGATAACATAGTACGTTATTTTGGGAGTTCTCAGTTTTCGTGGCAGCGAACAATCCACGAAAGCACACGAAGTGTCACAAAACATGAGCCCTTTTTCGTGCGGTTTAGTGTGACTTCGTGGATCGAGCTTTTCGTCTTATCTAAAGAATGTGCGGTCTCATGGAACCACTACCAAAGGGTAAAGCTAACTGCTGGATTCCTGCTTTGTGTGTTCGTGTCTTTGTGGTTAATCTTCCGGCTTCAATGATCGAAGTCATTCGCACCTATCTCGAAATGCGCGCGCCATCGGATTTGCGGGCCGCGCATAGCCACGATCCGCTCATCAAGATCGAATCACAGCCTGACTGCTCAGTCAAACTGTTTCGATTTCTGTACGTTGCGATTGGGAAGAATTATCACTGGGTCGATCGTCTGCCCTGGACCACGGAGTAGATCACGACGCACCTACAACAACCTGGGGTTTCATTGTGGTTGATGACTTACGATGGAGAGACGGCGGGTTATTTCGAGTTGAAAAGATGCGAAGATGGATCGACGGAGATTGCATACTTCGGATTAATGCCAGAATTCATCGGCCGCGGACTCGGTAAACATTTGCTGACCTGCGCGACTGAGCAGGCATGGGCCGAGGGAGCGAATCGCGTCTGGCTGCATACGTGCACGGATGATGATCCGGCGGCCCTGCCGAATTATCTGAAGCGTGGATTTAAGCCTTTCAGGACGGAGAGTTATTCAGTCGCGCGCCGGACTTAGCTAACCCCCGTCGTCCATTTTCACTGAGACGTTGGAACGGCCGAACCGTAAGCACGGCTCGGCCGTCTGTTTTTGCGCCAAGTTGTTGCTGCCACGGATTATTGAACAGCTTTCGCCCGGATGCTTGCGTTAATTCCCATACCGGGCTTTCCGCCTTTGAATCCGACAGAATACTCGGCTACACTGTTTGCGAATTCCGGGCTTACGCGAAATCGCATCGTGACCTGATTTCCCTTTCTTATTTGCTGCGCCTTTACGGGACTGCCCTTCGGATCATAAAGCGTGACTCGCCAGGGATCTGTGACCTCATCAATGATCAAATCAATGACGCAACCACCGCCATGGCAGATAGGACAGTCGGTAACTTCG
>QHXH01000113.1 GCA_003222855.1 Acidobacteriota bacterium | reverse complement strand
TGAAACTGCGACCCCGACGATTATTGCCGCGAGCATGCCACCGAAGAGCAGCTTACCCAAATCGTTGAAACCACATTCGTCGCAATCGGAAACAATCAGCGCTGCGTAAATCACATCCTGCGCTAAGCCGGCAATGAACACTCCTATTGGGGAAGTCATGATCAAATCAAAGAGTTGGAACATGCGGCACCTCTTTCCGTGGTAACTGGATTTGGGAACTTAGACAAGCATCCTGCATTTTTGTTCCGCCAACGATTTCATCTCGCGAGCTGACTAGTAATGCAGTTTCAGAATTAGGAAGCCTGATTTTGCTGGGAGCGCGGACGCCCTCGGCCGCACTGAGCGCGAAGCGCGAAATGACCCAATCTTACTGACAGATGCTCCGCGCCTGTCGGGGCAATGAGACTGATCTGGTTAATGTCGCGCGCCATTGGGCAACACACCTTTTGGACACTAGCCTCCATTTACGATTCACGATTCCGGATTTACTATCATGCGCATGAACTCTGATCCGGCAATTCGCATCACGATGCTGCCGCGCGACACAAATTCGCAGGGGACGATCTTTGGCGGCGTAATTCTCAGCTATATCGACATGGCCGGCGCGATCGCAGCGCATCGTCACACGGGCATGGACCGCTTTGTCACCGTGGCCATGCGCGAAGTCATCTTTCACGCGCCCGTATTCGTCGGCGACCTGGTGAGTTTCTATTCCGAGACATTAAAGATTGGCACGACATCAATAACTGTGCGGGTGGTGGTGGAAGCGGAGCGTTACGGCCAGCCCGGAGAGGTCAAGCGCGTCACCGAAGCGGAAGTCATTTACGTAGCAGTTGATGCAAAAGGGAAAAAGACACAAATATCGGCTAAGAAAAGCTGACCGTCTCGCCTGAGCTAAAGAGAATCGGTAAGGGCCACGCCGTGGCTAACCAGTTCCGTCCGCAACTGTGCCGCGTCTTTGAACAGAATGGTTTTAATTCCCAATTCCCGCGGACATTCCAAATTTACTTCCCGATCGTCGATGAAGATGCATTCTTCAGGAGTGCGCTGAGTAATCTGCAAAACCATGCGATAAATTGCCTCGTCGGGTTTGCGCAGACCGAGAAAGCACGAACTGAAGAAAACCGGAAAGTACCGTCGCAGGCCAAACTTCTCAATACGATAAACGTTCAGCTCCATGATCTCGTTGTTGAGCGTCGCCATGAAGAATCTGCCGGATGTCCCAAGCTCTGCAGCAACGCTGAGAGAATCCGGCTTTGGTTGAGATTGAGCGAAGATAAAATCGCGAAACTCGTCGCGAGTGAAGGGCCGCGGCCGATAAAATATCGCGCGATCCAGATAGCGCTCGAGGGTCATGCGGTTTATCTCGATGGCGTGTGCGACCTTCTCGTGCCGATCGCTGTATTCATCCCAATCAAGCCCAAACTTCTCAGCCGCTGCTCGCCGCGACTCATGTCCCCAGCCGTCAGTCAGAAGCACGCCGCCGATATCGAAAAAGATTGTGGTCAGTGGCATAGACTTTAGTCTGTGATTTCAGGAAGCTTCACAGACTGAAGTCTGTGCCACACTACCAGCGATGATACGCCGGATGTCCTGGCCTCACCGCGACGAATGTCCCGTGACAGGTCGCGCAGACCTTATCGTGGGCGATCAATTCACCTTCAACGGTCGCCCGATCGTCTGTTGACTCAATCACGCGCGCGCGTAACTGCACGGGCTTATCAGTCGGAGTCGGCCTCGTCAATTTGATCGCGTAGTCCGCAGTGACCGTGCACGGCGGATGATCTGTGCCCGCTTTCTTCATCAAGTGATAGGCGGCGGTCCAGTTGCAATGACAATCGAGGAGTGTGCCGATAATTCCACCGCTCAACATTCCCGGAAATGCTTCCTGATAAGTCGCCGGCTCAAAGGTCGCGACGACTTCATCGCCGTCAGGGAAACTGCGAATGTGCAAGCCTTTCTCATTCGCTGGCCCACATCCGAAGCACGCCATGTTCGGCGCGTAGGTTTCCTGGAGGCTTTTTTCGTTTGGATTCATTGGGGTTTTCCTTGACGCGGCGAGAAGTCAGTACCACCCGCGGTAGCGGGTGGGTTAATGGACTGGAGCGCAAGCGTCCTCGCTTGCATAAGCTTCGTTAAAGCGACGCTGCAACCGGGACGGTTGCGCTCCAGTCAGCCCGACCCACCCGCTACCGCGGATGGTACTGACCTCACTCCTGGTGCGCGACTCTTTCACCTCGAAGCTGCTCTCGCAGTTTAAATCTCTGCACCTTTCCCGTCGCAGTGTAAGGGAATTCAGAAACGAAGTAATAACGACGAGGTTGTTTGAATCGCGGCAAGGCCGATTCGCAAAGCGTGCGTATTTCTCTTTCCACAGAATCCGGATCGCGACCGTCGGTGAGCACGAGAAACGCGCAAACATACGACAATCCGTCCCTATCAAATCCTTCGACGACCGCGGCGGCGCGCACGGCTTCGTGTCTCACCAGCACACTCTCGACTTCAATCGGCGAAACCCACTGCCCCGTCGGTTTGAAGCAATCATCGCTACGGCCCATGTGCCACCAAAATCCGTCCTTATCGCATCGATATAGATCACCAGTGCGCACCCAGCCATCGACAAAGGTTTGTGTCGTCGTCTCCGCTCGCTCCCAATAACGCGAGGCCGCACTCGCTCCGCGAATCCAGAGATTGCCGACCTCGCCCATCTCTGTCGCCGCGCCATCATGATCGACTAACTGCGCTTGATAACCCTGAAGGAGTTTCCCGCTGCTGCCATAGCGAACCTCGCCGTCGTGATTCGACATGAACATGTGCAGCATCTCGGTCGAACCGATGCCGTCCAGAGCCGGCACGGCGAATGTCTTCTCCCATTCTTCGCCCAATTGTGCGGGCAGCGCTTCGCCGGCAGAAATACAGAGACGCAAACTGGAAGTGTCGAGCGGCGCGACGTTGCGATGATGTTCGAGCAGCATGCGATAGACCACCGGCACACCGAAGAAGATCGTCGGGCGATAATCGGTGAAGACTTCACTGATGACTGCCGGCGCCGGCTTCTCGCGACAAAGAATTGTCGTAAAGCCGTTCAGTAGCGGAAAAGTAAATGCGTTGCCGAGGCCATAAGCAAACGGCAGCCGCGATGAAGAAAACAGACGATCTCCTGCGCGCAAGTTCAGCACTTCGCGGCAGTAGGTTTCGTTGGTATAGAAAATGTCAGCCTGACTGTGCACCGCACCTTTCGGTTCGCCGGTGCTGCCCGAAGTGTAGAGAATGAAGGCGTCTCGATCAAGCGGGGCAGTCGTTCGCGTGTCAGCGAGAGCTTCGCTATCGAGCGGGGCAGTAGCCCGACCGTTAGCGGCGTCGTCATTCGGGGCAGTAGCCCGACCGTGAGGGAGGGCGTCGGCCGTTTCCTGTGCAATTGTCGAAAACGAGTGGAGCGGTCGTCTGTTCGCGTTTGCGAAACTCTGTCCGTTCGGTCTCTTGATTGGCGCGACCCTTGGATCACGTTCGCGACTTACAATTAAAACATCCTTCAAATCAGACAACGCGTCTGTTTCTTCAAACAGATTCTTGGTCACGTTCGCTTCAACAATTGCCGCGCACGCTCCGCAGTCTTTCAAGACGAACAACTGTTCCTCGCGACGCAGCGCGAGATTGATCGGGACGGCGATCGCGCCCAGCGAAATGATCGCGACGAACGAAGCAATGAACTCGGGCGAATCAGCGAGTAGAATCGCCACGCGATCTTCGCGCTTGATATCGAGTCCATTTAAGACCTCAGCGACGCGAATTGTTTCATCACGCAACTCCGCATAGACGATCTCGCGGTGATCGTAAAGGATTGCGCTGCGCGAGTCGCGATCCGGCGGAAACAATCGATCGAATAGGCCGAGGTTGTTCACGCGAACTGCTCCATCAAGAGTGAATCTACCACACCATCCGCGCTGGCAGCGCTTATTCCAGCCCTCTATTCCGAGTCGCCGGCAAGATTGTGAACACGTTCAAAAATGTTCTAGACAAACAGACGCGTCGGTTCTATGCTGGCCTCAACTTGAACACGTTCAGTTTTTGCAGGAGGACAACATGAACATCGAAATCGCAACCTATCTAACGTATCTGGGGATTACGATCGCTCTAACCATCTGGGTGGCGCAGACCCTGCATAAGAACGGCCGTATCTTTCTGGTAGACGTTTTCCACGGAAACGAACCGCTGGCAGACTCGGTCAATCACCTTTTGGTGGTGGGGTTCTATCTAATCAATCTTGGGTTTGTGAGCCTGGCGCTAAAGCTCGGATACGACATATCGACTCCCAGGGAAGGTATCGAAGCGTTGTCTGTCAAAGTCGGGACAGTGATGTTGGTCCTGGGGGCGATGCACTTTTTTAATCTCCTGCTCTTCAGTCGCATGCGCCACCGCGCTACGACCCGCAATGCACAGCCGCCAGTTTCACCTGATGCCTTCACGCCTGTTGAGGAGGTTTGAGTCATGTCAATTCTGACTTTGCTTTACGATCCGGCTTGCGGCTTGTGTCGGCGCGTTCAAGGGTGGCTGGCCGAGCAACCGAAACTCATCGAGCTCCGGATGATTCCGATCAAAACTGACGCTGCGAAAAAGCGTTTTCCGGAATTGAACCACGAACTGACCACGGAAGACCTAACCGTCATCAGCGATCAAGGCGCAGTTTATTTCGGACCCAAAGCGTGGCTGATGGTGCTTTGGGCCCTGGCCCGCTATCGCGAATGGTCTTACCGCTTAGCTTCACCTGAGCTGTTACCGACCACGTGACGAGTGGTTTCCCTGATCTCTCAGCATCGTTATCAAATCAGCCGGGCTGCACGTTTGTCGAGGTAATACGATGGACTCTGTTGCAAAAACAAAACCCGCGAAGACACCCAAGGGTGAGCAGACGAAAGCTCTGATTCTCAACAGCGCGCTGCTGTTGTTGCAGGAGCACGGCTATGAGCGGACGACGATGCGGGCGATCGCCAAACACGCCGGCGTATCGCTCGGCAACGCCTATCATTACTTCAATTCGAAAGAGCACCTGATTCAGGCTTTCTATCAACGAACGCACGATGAACATCTTGCTGCCACGGCTCCCGTCCTCAAGCGGGAATCGAATTTCAAAGCGCGTCTGCTGGCGGTGATGCGACTGAAAATCTCGACACTCGAGCCTTATCACGAATTCGCCGGAGTGCTCTTTAAGACGGCAGCCGATCCGCATAGTCCGCTCAATCCGTTTGCAGACGATTCAGCTCCGGTGCGACGCGACAGCATCAGGCTCTTTGAAGAATTGGTGCGCGATACGAAGGCGCGTATCCCGGACGAACTTCGCGCCGAGCTTCCCTATCTGCTGTGGCTCTATCACATGGGCATCATTCTCTTTTGGATTCACGACTCATCATCCAAAAGCGCGCGCACTTATCGACTGATAGATCAGACGGTTGAGTTGCTCGATAAATTGATTTCACTGGCGAGCAATCCGCTGATGCGGCCAGTGCGCAAGCGTGCTTTGAAGTTGGTTTCAGAGTTGCGGGATCTGGAATTGGCTGAGGCTTAGATAGAAAATGAAGATCATTATTCCCGGCGGTTCAGGTTATGTGGGCACAGTGCTGGCTCGCGCCTTTCATAAGCAGGGTGATGAGGTCGTTGTCCTCAGTCGAACGCCTGCGAGCAAGCCATGGCGCGTGGTGGCGTGGGATGGTGAAACGCTGGGCGAGTGGGTCGCTGAATTCGAATCGGCGGATGCGATCATCAATCTGGCTGGACAGAGTGTTAATTGCCGCTATACGGATGAGAATCGTCGAATCATTACGGAGTCGCGCCTGAAATCAACAAAGGTTGTGGGTGAAGCTATCGCCCAGGCATGGACGCCGCCCCGAGTCTGGCTGCAGGCGAGCACTGCAACGATCTATGCGCATCGGTATGACGCGCCGAACGATGAAGCAACCGGAATCATTGGCGGCACAGAGCCAGGCGCGCCAGATACGTGGCGCTTCAGCATCGATGTTGCAACTTCGTGGGAACGCGCATTGAAAGATTCTCCGACGCCAAATACTCGGCGGGTGGCGATGCGCACGGCAATTGTGATGCATCCGGACTCTGGTTCGCCGTTCGACATTCTCCTGAGACTAGTGCGACTTGGATTAGGCGGACAGGCCGGTGATGGCAGACAGTACATGTCGTGGATTCACGAACAGGATTTTGTGCGTGCAATCCTGTGGTTGATCGAGCATCAACAATTGGAAGGTCCGGTGAATCTGGCCGCTCCGAAGCCGTTGTCGAATGCCGAGTTTATGCGAGTGCTGCGATCGGCATGGGGCATGCCTTTTGGGTTGCCGGCGTTTGATTGGATGCTGGAGCTGGGCGCCCTTGTCTGTCAGAGCGAGACTGAATTGATCCTCAAAAGCCGGCGCGTGGTTCCCACAAAACTCTTGCAATCAGGATTCAGTTTTCAGTTTCCCGCGTGGCCTGAAGCAGCCAGCGATCTGTGCCAACAATGGCGCAAATCAAATTGAAGGATTACTTTCCAGTACCCTCAGGACCAGACAGAAAGGAAGAACTCAGCGATGGATATTAACGATGCGCCACAGCTTGACGGTACTAACCTGGCGCTTGGTTTGTTAGCCGGCGTCGTTACGGCGATGGTTTTTGGCGTCGGCGGTTTCCTTCTGGCTTACAACAGCCAGGGATACATGGGTTCGGTCCTTTTCCTGCTTGTTCCGATCGCTACAGGTCTTGCCACCGCTTTGGTAGCTCGTCGGCGGAACGTGATAATCGCCTCGCTGATATTAGGACTCCTTTTTTGCACAGCGATCTTATTGCTGACTGGCTTTGAAGGTTTTGTCTGTGTACTGATGTCAGCGCCGTTGATTGCTGCCGGCCTGGCGCTTGGCGGCTTATTTGGTTGGCTGGTGCGTGTGCACGTTATAGATAAGTCGCGAAGCTCAAAGAGTCTAACCCTTTTAATGATGCTGGTGATTCCGATGTTTCTGATGGGCGCCAACCGCACCGAAGAATCGGTGGGACGAAGGCTCCGGATGCAAACTGTCTCTGACACATTAGTGGTCGATTCCTCGCCAGAGTCCGCCTGGAACGAATTGAAAAGCATGGAAAGCATTACCGCGTCAAAGACGTTTTTGATGAAGATCGGCTTGCCGGTTCCAGTGAGTTGCAGGACCGAAGGCGAAGGAGTCGGCGGAAAGCGCACGTGCTATTTCGAGCACGGGTTCATCGAGGAGCGAATCACCGAATGGGATTTTCCGCGCTCAATGAAGTTTGACGTTGTCGCCTCTGAGGTTCCGGGAAGACCCTGGTTGAGTTTTAGGGATGCGAGTTACGAGATTAAGCGCGTTGATAATCATACGCTGATCACCAGAAACACAACGATCGTATCGCGATTGTCTCCGGCGTGGTACTGGAGACCATTAGAGGCGATCGGCGTTCACACCGAACACGCATATTTGTTCGAGGGGCTGAAAAACAAACTGAACAAATAATTGTAGATCAAAGAGTTGTCCGGCGAATCGTTTATCGCTTGCCGAGTAGTGGTGCAGTTTGGCCTTTCATTCACACCGCGGCTTTGGCCCGGTGATCGGTAGACCTTGTGACATCCGAGCAGCCGTTTCAAGGCT
>QHXH01000784.1 GCA_003222855.1 Acidobacteriota bacterium | reverse complement strand
GGCCGGGTTGCCCAGCCGCTGGCCTTTTACGGGTTGCCTGGTTATGCCTATCTGCTAGCGGCCCTCTACAAAATTTTCGGTCCGAACCCTTTTGTCCCGGGCTTGGTTCAGGCCGCAGCCGACGCCGGAGTCGCCCTCCTCATCTATCTGATTTGTATCCGGGTCTTCGGCTCCGTTGGATCGACATTCGCGACTGGCGCACGGCTTATTGGCTTAATTGCCGCCGTCGGTTGGGCGTTCTTTGTCCCAGCCGAAGCTTACTCGGTAATTCTGATGCCGACCGCTTTATTCGTTCTCGTCTTTTGGTTTGTCGTATGGCGAATCGTGCGAAGCGACGCTGCGTTATCCGCGACGGAATGTCTTGTTCTCTCCTTGCTTATTGGGTTTACGGCCACGGCCGTTGCCACGATTCTTGCAATCGTGCCGCTGATTTTCGCGGCGTTGCTGTTTAGATTGAAGAATGAGAGCGCGTTCTGGCGAATCTTGACCGTTCGCATTGCTTGCCTCGTTGCTGGTCTCGTGCTCGGCACGTCACCCTGCTGGATTCACAATTACTTCATCGCCAAAGATCCGGTCGCGCTTTCCGCGCACAGCGGGATCAATTTCTGGATCGGCAACAATCCCGAAGCCAACGGCTATCCTCGTTTCCCACCGGGACTGCGTTCCGGCCAGGCTGCGATGCTTCAGGATTCGATTACTCAAGCGGAAGCCGCGGTCGGCCGCCCGCTTAAGCATGCGGAGGTTTCCGCCTACTGGTCAAACAAAGCGAAAGCTTACCTCACTGGCCACTTTAGTGATTGGCTACAGCTGCTTGGGCGCAAGCTCCGCAATTTCTGGAACGCATTTCAATATGACGATCTCAGCATCATCACTAGCCTACGCGACCAAAACGTGATTCTGCCGGGGATCTATTTTGGAGTCGTCGCCACGTTTGCAATTCCTGGAATATTTTTCGGATGGAAGCTGGCGTCGCAGTCGCGCTGGATCTTCGCTGCGATCTGTTTGTCAATGTTCGCGCTCCTCAGTGTTTTCATTACCGAACGCTATCGCCTGGTCGCCGTTTGGCAAGCCTTTTTGGCAAAACAAATCCGAACGATTGTTGTTTACCTGGTCCTATTAGCGGCTGCTACAATCGCCATCGCTTGGCCGCAACGCGACCCGTCGCTGTTCGCGCTTGACGCTTACAACTCGGGCTGGCAGGCGCTCGAATCGAACAATCTTGATCTCGCCGCGAAAAAACTCGCGCTGGCCTACGCCTACGTGCCTGACAACTCGGAAACGCTCTTTGCTATCGGAAATTTGCGGCTCGCGCAAAATGATCGCGCTTCGGCTCGATCCTTTTATCGCGTTGTTCTCAACCTCGATCCGAAGCACAAAGGCGCGTTCAACAATCTCGGCGTCATCGCTCTTGATGAACAACAGTATGCCGAAGCAGAAAAATGGTTTCGCCGGGCCCAAGATGTCGATCCACGCAATGCGAAAACGCACTTCCTTCTTGCCAAAACGTTGTTCGCTGAAAATGATCGCCAAGCAGCCCGAATCGAGATTGATATCGCGATCGGGCTGGATCCAGACCAACCGGAATTCGCCGCTTTAAAGGAACGGATCACCGAAAACTAATCTTGACGTCACCAGCCGGTTTCAGACTAAGGCACTGAAGCTGCTCGCGCTGAAAGGATGAGCCCCACTCGCGATTTGCGGACTGCTTTCGTTGTCGGACTCGCCCTCGTCGCGATGACATTGAAACTCGCGATCGCTTACAACACGATCGGCAGCAATGACGCCGTATTTTTTTACGGCTTCGCCAGAGTGCTAAGCGAGCATAGCCTTCAGTGGACTTATGAGCACAGCCGCTATTTTAATCATCCACCACTAACTGCTTACTTTTTGCGGGGAATCTTTTTGGTGACCGAACAGCGGTCGTGTCAGGACCTCGGGATTCACTTTCCGTTTCTACTCCGATTGCCCGGGATAATCGCAGATTTTCTGGTCGTCCTGATTTTGTTGCGAATGAGCAAGGTCGACATTCGCATTCCAACTTGGGCGCTGGCGCTCTTCGCGCTCAGCCCGGTGTCGTTAATGGTGACGGGATTTCACGGGAACACCGACCCGGTGATGTTGTTCCTCTTGGTTTGCGCTGTTTGGATGTGCCTCCGGAATCGACCAGCGTGGGCCGGACTATTGTTTGCGCTCAGTTGCCAGATCAAAATTGTGCCGCTTCTTTTTTTGCCGGCGTTTTTTTTCTTTTGGCTGTCGCAAGACAGGAGTGGCCGTTTTCTGATTGCCGGCGCAATCACTACCCTGGTTTTGTGGATTGAGCCCTTGCTGAATTTTCCGGCTTTGTTTGCCAAAAACGTCCTCGCTTACGGAAGCTATTGGGGAGTGTGGGGAATTACTTATTTGGTCCGATTAACGGGGTTCA
>QHXH01000783.1 GCA_003222855.1 Acidobacteriota bacterium | reverse complement strand
GGTTTCGGCTCAATATCAGTTAAGCTCCGCAGCGTTTCGCTAATCAGGTTCGCGCCGATTTCAGCCAGGCGCGACATCAACTCTGGCGCGGTTTCGTTTTCCAGGATGTCCGCCGATTGCTGCAGCAGGATAGGGCCGGCGTCCAACTCTTGAATGATCTTCATCGTGGTCACGCCGGTTTCAGTTTCGCCATTAACGATCGCCCAGTTCACCGGCGCCGCGCCGCGATACTTTGGTAGCAGTGAGAAGTGCACATTGATGCAGCCCTTCTTCGGCGCGCTGAGAAATTCCGGCGGCAAAATCTTTCCGTAAGCAACGACCACTGCCGCATCCGCCTGGTGCGAAGCGAAAAGCTCTTTTGCTTCCGATGTCTTGATTTTCTGCGGCTGATGAATTGTGAAGTTGTGTTGCAGCGCGAACTCTTTGACTGGCGACGCATGCAATTTCTTTCCGCGACCCGCCGGCTTGTCGGGTTGCGTCCACACGGCGACGATCTCGTGGCCGTCTTTGACCAGCAGTCGCAGTGACGGCACGGCAGATTCGGGCGTGCGCGGTAAGGCTCAGCCTTACCGCAACTACAAAACAAAAGAAAAGGAGGCTCCGCCTCCTCGATCGAGGCGTAGCCTCTTATCAATATCTTACGTCGATCGGAAAGGCAAAGCCTTTCCGCACTGTGCGGCGGCAAAGCCGCACTCGTTATCTTAGATTCCCGTACCCGCTTCCGCTCGCTTGCGTGTCGCGCCAACTTTTTCCGAAGAAACCTTCGCTTGCATGAACAGCAGAAGATATTCGCGGCCACCGGCTTTCGAGTCCGTGCCCGACATGTTGAAGCCGCCAAACGGATGGACGCCCACCAGCGCGCCTGTGCATTTGCGATTCAAATAGAGATTGCCGACGTGAAATTCATTACGCGCGCGATCCAATTTTGCTTCATCTGTCGAGTAGACCGCACCCGTCAAGCCAAACTGCGTGTCGTTCGCAATTCGCAGAGCGTCGTCGTAATCGTTCGCCTTGATCACGGCGAGCACCGGTCCGAATATTTCTTCCTGCTCGATTGTCGACCCTGCTTTCACGTCAGCGATGACGGTTGGCTCGATAAAAAAGCCCTGCTCTCCATCTGATCCGCCGCCGGTGATAACGCGGCCGCCTTCTGCTTTACCCTTCTCGATATAACCGTTAATTGTATTGTCCGACGGATCGCCAAGTTCGATCTTCGCGGTCCGTTCAGCAATCTTTTCAATCATCGAATCGTAAACACGAGCATTGATGATCGCTCGCGAACAGGCCGAACATTTTTGTCCCTGAAACCCGAAGGCTGACTGCACGACCCCGGTTGCTGCTTCATCAAGATCCGCATCATCGGCGACGATGATTGCGTCCTTGCCGCCCATCTCAGCCACGACGCGTTTGATCCAAAGCTGTCCCGGTTGGGTCTTCGCCGCACGCTCGTTGATGCGCAGGCCAACTTCTTTCGAGCCGGTGAAGGCGATGAAGCGCGTCTTCGGATGATCGACAACGACATCGCCGACTTCCGCGCCAGAGCCGGTCATGAAGTTCACGACGCCCGCCGGCAAGCCGGCTTCTTCCAACAGCTCGAAGAACTTATAAGCAATCGCCGGCGCGTCGGATGATGGTTTGAGCACGACCGTGTTTCCAGTCACGATTGCCGCCGCGGTCATGCCCGCCATAATCGCCAGCGGGAAGTTCCACGGCGGAATGACTGCACCAACACCGAGCGGGATGTAGTCCAGATTATTGTGCTCGCCGGTAATTTTCACCAGCGGCTGATCGCTCGCATAGCGCAGCATCTCGCGCGCATAGAATTCCAGGAAGTCGATTGCTTCGGCCGTGTCACCATCGGCCTCAGGCCAGGTCTTGGCAACTTCATAAACCATCCAGGCTGAGAATTCATGTTTCCGTTCGCGCATCAACTCGGCGACACGAACGAGCAACTGTGCGCGCTCTTCAGCAGGAACATT
>QHXH01000112.1 GCA_003222855.1 Acidobacteriota bacterium | reverse complement strand
CGTGTGCCGACCTTTCTTTTAGATGTTTTCTTCATAAGCTTGTCGTTCCTGTGACGTGGGCAATCGCGCGCTGACAATCCGAATTCTCTCATTTGGCCGCTCAACGAAACAAACAAGCAGCAGTCGACGCTTTATTGAGTGACCCACAATAATTTCCCGACGCTCCTCGCCTGAGTGGGATTCATCATCGAAGATTTTGGCCAACAGATCATCGAAAACACTTGACGCTTCGTCGAAAGTGACACCGTGCTTACCGCGATTTAATCTCGCCTTGTGTTCGTCCCATTCAAACCTGAATGCCATCGACTTCTCATTAATTCTTTTTGCTCGCGTCCCACTCAAGCAAGCAGTTCAGTAACCTAAACGCGTCGACAGTTACCACATTTGCGTAATCGACGTATGAGATGTTCACGTCATCGCAATAGATCGGTTGATAAAAATGCTTTTCGATTGCATTCATCAAACTGCGGATGGACTGAAGTGCGTCTTCGACGTGCGTGGTCGTGGGTGACGAAAGCGACGTTACCTGCCGCCTCGTCTGAAGGTCGCTGTGGGCGATCCTTTTGTTGCTGTGCTCCCTAGCAAAAGTGCATTTGTTTGAGCAGTCAGCTAATAACTGCTCAACCTCGATTCGTAACTGCGAATATTTTGAGGAATCTATGCAGTCTGTCAGGTATTCGAGGGTTAAGTTCTTCTTATTTCCCGTAAACTTTGGATCCGTTAGACGTCGAATGCTCAGAAACAAGTCATCAACCAGTACGTCCTTGCATATCCGAAAAAAACCGGGTGCTGTTCCATTGAGAAGCTCTATTACTGTTTCGCCGGATACATAAAGCTCACTAATGATCTTCCACTTATGATGTAAATAGATTGTGTCACGCGAGAGCTCCGCGTAAGGTTGACGAATCTCGGACGGGAACACGTCTAACAGTGTCTGATTCATTTCTCTTGTAAAGCGGTTAGAGTTTCCTCAACCATTCTTCCTCTGAAATTCTTTCATAAACTCAACCAGCGCTTCGCAGCCCTCGCGCGGAAACGCGTTGTAGATCGAGGCGCGAATGCCGCCCACTGAGCGATGACCTTTCAAGCCGTCCATGCCCGCCGCGGTGGCTTCGCTGGCGAACTTCTTCTCCAGATCTTCCGAAGGCAGACGGAAAGTCACGTTCATGACTGAGCGCGAATCAGGATCAGCATGGCCCCGATAAAAATCCGTTTGATCAATCGCGTCGTAAATCAGTTTTGCTTTCGCTTCGTTCTCCTCCTGCATCCCGGCCAGTCCGCCTTTTTCTTTCAGCCACTTGCAGACCAGATTCAGAATGTAAATCCCCCAGGTGTTCGGCGTGTTGTAGAGCGATTTGTTTTTCGCGTGCGTGTTGTAGTCGAGCATCGTCGCCAGGCCTTCGCGAATGCGCGGCAAAAGATCCTCGCGCATGATTACCACGGTGACGCCGCTCGGTCCCATGTTCTTCTGCGCGCCGGCATAGATGAGGCCGTACTTCTCAATCGGGATCGGTTTCGAAAGAATATTTGACGACATGTCTGCAACCAGCGGCACATCTGAAACGTCGGGTTCAGTTTTGAACTCAACCCCCTCGATCGTTTCGTTGGACGTCATGTGCACGTAAGCCGCGCTGGGATTCAGTTGCAGCTCATCCTGATTTGGCACCCGCGTGAAGCCGCCATCAGCCATGTTTGCCGCCATATCGACATTGCCGAATTTCTGCGCTTCCTTCGCAGCCTTCTTGCCCCAACTGCCGGTGACGATGTAGTCGGCTGATGAATCAAGCGAGAGAAAATTCATCGGCACCATCGCGAATTGCAAACTCGCGCCGCCCTGAAGAAACAGGACCGTGTAGTCTTTCGGAATGTTGAGCAGTTCACGCAGGCCCGCTTCAGCGCCTTGAATGATCTCATCGAAAGTCTTGGAGCGATGGCTAATCTCCATCACCGACATGCCGACGCCGGGAAGCGACAACATGGCGCTCTGCGCTTCTTCCAGAACCGGAACCGGAATCACTGCCGGACCGGCGCTAAAATTAAAGATTCGTTCAGTCATAACGTTTTTGTTTGGGGTTCCGCCTTGAGGCGGTTCTTACTTCCAATTACTGACCGCCTGAAGGCGGAACTCCGAACAAATCTATCCTTTCTTAGTGTGCGAGCGCAGCACGGCCCCCGCTGCTCGCAACACGGCAGAGCGCGGCACGATGCGTTCCATTTCGATCATGACCAGATTCGGCCAGCCTGAAATTATTGAACTCTTGCCGCGCTTCAATCCACGCAGCGCTGTCTCGACAACGTCTTCGGAACTTTGGCTGAACCGTGCTGGCGGCTTTTGCATCCGAGACGCCACAAAGAAACCAGTCTCAGTCACACCCGGACAAAGGGCCATCACCGTGATTCCATAGGACCGGTTCTCTTCCCACAACGCTTCGGAAAAAGAGAGCACGAAGGCTTTCGTAGCCGCGTACGTCGCCATGAACGGTACTCCCTGAAATCCAGCGGTCGAAGCGACATTGATGATCGAACCGCGCTTGCGCTCGCGCATTGAGGACAGAAAACGATGCGTCAATTCAACCAGCGACCGGACATTCAAATCGATCATCTTCAGTTCAAGTTCGAGATCCAGTTCAGCAAAATCACCCATCGATCCAAAGCCGGCGTTGTTGATTAAGAGATCAATTTCGAGGTTACGCTCGACGGTTTCTGCAAGCATACGCGCGGGCGCATCACGCTCGGAAAGATCGATGGCGACGTATTGAGCGCGGATGTTTTGACCGCGCCCCAATTCGTTGCAGAGTGCGATGAGCTTGTCTTCGGAACGCGCCACCAGCAGAAGATCGTGCCCCTGCGTGGCAAGTTTGCGCGCGAATGCTTCGCCAATTCCCGAAGATGCGCCAGTGATGAGGGTGGTGTTCATTGCTAACCTATTTCCAAAACATTCAGTTCAATCACATCTTCATTCCCCGCGCGCAACCGATCGAGCGTCACGTTTGATGGCGCTTTGTCCAGATTGATACGGGCGACGGCGGCCTGAGCGCCTTCGAAGACGATATTCTCCATCTCTTGCACGTTGATGTGTTCGGCCTTGATCGCTTCGAGCACCTGGGCCAGAACACCGGGACGATCGCGATGACGCACAACCAGACGATGCGTTGCCGGGGAGGCGCGCACGATACGGACAGTCTCAGCGGCGATCGCTTCCTGTGCTTGATCAGTCGAGGCGCCGATATGATGCGTGCCATAAACTCGCGTCTCATTCGCGATCGGATCATTGAAATCAGCGACAGCCGACGTTGGCTCGATCGCGAAAACATCAAGTCCCGCGCGCAGCCCTTTTGCATGAATAGCGTCAACCAGTGCCTGCTGATCGACAGTCTCGCCGCGTGAAGTGTTGATGAAATAAGCACCGTCTCGCATCGCGGCAAAGAACTCTGATCCAATCATCATCCGCGTCTCAGGTTTGAGCGCGACGTGCACGCTGACAATGTCGGCCGCTCGCGCAACCTCCAGCGGTGTTTCCTTTATTTCTACACCCAACTGTTGAGCCTTCTCTGCGGTGAGACTGCGGCTCCAGGCAACCACCGGCATACCGAACGCGCGCGCGCGCGGAATCATCTCCTGTGCGATACTACCCAAACCCACTAACCCGAGCGTTCTCCCAAACAAACCGCGCGCTCGAGAAAATTCTTTCTTATTCCATTCGCCGGCGCGCAGAGCGACGACGTTATCGGCAATCCGCCGATCCAGGGCGAGAATCAATGCGAACGCCAGTTCCGCAACGGCGATTGAATTCTTTCCCGGACAATTAGAAACATAAATTCCCCGGCGCGAGGCCGCCGCCACATCGATGGTGTTGTATCCGGCGCCCGCGCGCACAATCAGTTTCAGCGGCCCGGCAGCCAGCATCGGTTCCGTCACTTTCGTGCCGCGCACCACCAGTACGTCCGGCTGCTCTTTCGCGATCGTTTCGACCAAGGCTTCGTCTTTGAGATCGGGCTGAAATGAAATTTCACAGCCCATGGCCTGCAAGCCATCGCGTCCTGACTGTTCGAATTTGTCTGCGATGAGAATTTTCATCATCTTCAAAACAAATCGACAGGATTAACAGGATTTACAGAAAGGAAATGCAAGCCGCTTGCTCTGTTTCCCTTATCCTGTTCATCTTGTAAATCCTGTCTATCGATCATTGGCCGTGAACTACTCTTCCTGATCGAACACGCTGATCAGATCTTCCTGCGACGCCGGCGCCACTTTCAGCAGCGCTAAATTTTCTTCGACGTGTTCGACCCTGCTCATGCCCACCAGCGCAGTTGTAATCCCCGGAGCTGAGCGCACGAATTGAATACCTGTTTGCGCGTCGGTCGCAAGCGAGCCCAGCGAATCGCGGATTGCTTCGGGCAGTCCGCGCGCGGCCTGGCCTTGCAAAAGAGATCCGCTGGCGATCACGTTTACGCCGAATCCTTCGGCAGCCTCGACAAGACTGACATATTCATCGCCCCGCTTTTGGTTCGGAAAGAAGAGCGCTTCCGGCATCGCCAGATTCAAGGGCAGTTGAATGAACCGCAAATGATGCTCGTCGCCGCCGATGTCGCGCGCGACTTCCGCCATTGTTTCCAGCGAATGATACAGGCCCGCGTCCGGCTCTTCACGAAAACCGCTCCACGTTGCGACTCCGTAGTATCTGATTTTTCCTTCCGTCACCGCCTGCTCGAGAAATTCAAACGCGCCGCGCAGACGCCGCCAAAACTCATTTGCCGGCACGGCTGACAATTGCGATTCCGGATTGTGCACATAGTAAGCGTCGACGCAATCGACATTCATATTGCGCAGCGATTGCTGCAATTGATTTTCAAGATAGCGCGGCGTCATGCAATGCGATCCGCCGGCGATCTCTGACCAACCTGCGATGCCCGTGTCAATGAAATTCTCTTCGATGTACTGACGAACATCGCGCGGCGGCGCGCCGTCAAAAGGCAAATAACCACCTTTCGTGCAGATGACCACCTCTTCACGCGCGAATCCGCTCCGATTCAATTGAGCCAGTGCTGCTCCCACGGACCTTTCGCTTCTTTGAAAGCGATAGTTCGCCGCGGTGTCGATTACGTTCGCGCCGAGTTCAACCGCGCGGACGATCGCTTGCGTGTAACGCCGATCAGTTTCTTCATCCGGCTGGCCCAGGTAAGTTCCAATGCCAATCGACGAGAGCCACAGATTCTGGGCTTTGCGAAAATAATTCTCCGCGGCCACGCCCCTGAAGCGTTCGCGATAGTGAGAGGTGCCTTCGACCGTCGCACATCCGTTAAGCGTCGTTGATGCTTCCATGAAAAATTCGCCACCGAGACACGGACTCACAGCGGAACAAATCCTTCAGGCCGCGAACGGCTGATCGGCACCTTGTCGGAAAAGAAGACCGACCGAACAAACCTATCTAGTCTTCTCTGCGTCTCTCCGGTCTCTGTGGCAATGTTTGTCGGTTGACTATACGCGTCGCCCGTCGCGCGCTGCAAGCGTCGCTTCGATCAACTGAGCACGATGTGCTAGCGTGTAATCAAAGCCGTGACTGAGACAAATTACAAACCGGAAATCGCAGTGGCGACTGAACTTGCGCGCGCCGCGGGCGCGGTGCTGCTGCGCCATTACAATAGTCCCTTTCTGGTCGAGCAAAAGGTCAACGCGCTTCAGGAAACGGAAGAAGTTACGGCCGCCGATCGCGAGGCGAATGAACTTATTGTCGGCCGTCTGAAAAGAGAATTTCCTGAGGATGGCATTCTTGCCGAAGAATCAACGGATACTGAACATCGGCTCGAGAAGGATCGCGTCTGGTTGATCGATCCGATGGACGGCACCAAGAACTTTATTCGCCGCGACGGCGACTTCGCCGTCCAAATCGGTCTGGCAGTCAACGGTGAGAGTGTGCTGGGCACGGTCTATCAACCGGTGCGCGAAGTGCTTTATCGTGCCGTGCGCGGCAGCGGTTCATGGATTGAAGAAAAGGATCGCGCCGCCAGGCGAATGTCAGTCTCGCATCGCACGAACCCGAATGAGATGGTGCTGGCGTCCAGCCGATCGCATCGCAGTCCACGCATGGAACAAGTTGTCAGCACGTTTCAATTTAAGAATGAAGTGCGGCGGGGATCGGTCGGTGTCAAGATCGGATTGATTACGGAGCAGCAAGCCGATCTCTATCTGCATCTTTCGCCGAGCACAAAACAGTGGGACACCTGCGGGCCGGAGATCATTCTGCATGAGGCCGGTGGACGACTGACTGATTTGTTCGGTCAACCACTGCGCTACAACGGAATTCGGATCGACAACCGCAACGGAGTCGTGGCGACCAATGGTGCGGCACACAATATGGTTATCGAGAATCTGGCGCCATTGTTGAGAGAGTTCGGACGAGAGCCAGTGTGATCTATCCACAGATTAGGTGTCAGAACCGCGAGCGGCAGCGACCGGATCAAAAGGTAGCCTTGGCAAGTCGATGCTGCAAGTAGGCGTGATCAGAATTGAGTGCTGGATCGGGTCGCTACCGCTCGCCGTTCTGACACAAACTTGTGCCTTTTCCGCACTCAATTTGTAATCTGTGAAATCTGTGGATACTACTTCAGTCCCTTCTTCAACATCGCAATCTGTCCCGCATGATAAAGATCATGCTGAATCACTCCATGCATGGTCACGTACACGGTCGACATGCCTTCGAAGATTGGTTCATCCAATCTAGATTCGGGAGTGCGGGCAATCGCTTCGACCAACGCCTGATGTCCGCGGTTGAGCGCTTCCTTTGCCTGTTCCCAGGCTGCTTCGCTCGTGTTTTCCGGTGGCGGCCAATCTTGCGGTGAAGAAATTTCGATCTGCGCCCGATCGCCTGACAAACGACGACGGCCCACGTCTTCCCAGACCGCGATGTGCCGCACGAGCTCCCAAATGCTATGCGCGTTCGCGAGCGGCCGCGCATGCGCTTGTTCCGCACTGACACCGGTCAGCACTTCCTGCACCGATGGCCCGTGCCACGCGTTGCCTTCGAAAGCTCGCTTCAGTTGGTCCAGAATCCTCTCGATCTCAGACATGAGTCTCTCCGTTTTGCTTTTGCCAAATCATACGCTCGGCAGTTAGTCTTACCAATCAAAAACAATCGAGCAACCAGGAGATCGCATGGCCATCATTCGTCCTTTTAACGCTTTGCGTCCCGCGCCCGAGCATGCCCCGGAAGTCGCGGCCGTGCCATACGACGTGGTCAACACCGAAGAAGCTCGCGCGCTGGCCTCCGGCAACCCCTTCAGCTTTTTGCACGTGTCGCGCCCAGACATCGATTTGCCGGACGGCACGCCAATTTACAGCGACAAAGTCTACGCCAGGGCGGCGGATAATTTTGAAAAGCTTAGAAGAGAATGCCCGTTACAGAGCGAAGAGACGCCCAGCCTTTATCTCTATCGATTGATCATGGGTGAGCACGTGCAGATGGGCATCGTCGCTTGTTGCTCGGTCGATGAGTACAATCGCGATCTTATTCGCAAGCACGAACGCACGCGCCCCGATAAGGAAGACGATCGAACGCGACACATTCTGGTGCTGCGCGCCCAGACTGGACCAGTGTTTCTGACTTATCGGGCACAAGCGAAGATCGACTCGCTGGTCGCTGAAGCGCTGCGAAACAATCCGCCGCTTTATGACTTTGTTGCCAATGACCACATTCATCACACTATCTGGCGCGTGCCATCGTACGATGCGTTGGTCACTGCTTTTGCCGACGTTCCCTATCTGTATATCGCCGACGGTCATCACCGCGCGGCCAGCGCCAGTCGCGCGTGCGCTGAATTGAAAGAGTCAGGTTTTGGTTTCATCGGCAACGAAGAATACAACTTCTTTCAGTGCGTGCTGTTTCCGGATAATCAATTGCGCATCCTTCCGTACAATCGGGTCGTGCGCGACCTGAACGGTATGTCGCAGGCAGAATTTCTGGCGCGCGTCAAAGAAAGCTTCGTGATTTCTGACGATGCGTGTTCGTCGCCCAAACGTCGCGGCCAGTGGAGCATGTACCTCGACTCACGCTGGTATGGCCTCGAATTGCGCGATGACCTTGCGCAGCCCTCAGGGTTAGTTGAATCGCTGGATGTGCGTATCCTGCAGGATCGTTTGTTGGATCCGATTCTCGGCATCAAAGACGTGCGCACCGACAAACGAATCGACTTCGTGGGCGGCATTCGCGGCACTGAAGAATTGGAGAAGTTGGTGAATGAAGGAAAAGCCGCAGTTGCTTTTTCGCTTTACGCGACGACGATCGATGACTTGCTGAAAGTATCTGACGCCGGCGAGATCATGCCGCCTAAATCGACGTGGTTCGAACCGAAGCTGCGGGATGGATTATTGAGTCACGAGATCTGAGAAGAGCAAACGGAGCGCGGCCATCCTTGGCCGCATGAGCGCGAAGCGCGAAGAATCTCCCTACAAGTGGTATGCGGACTGAGCGTGCTACGCACGCTTTGCGGGCAGGGATGCCCGCGCTCCTCACAGCCACCTTCAAGCAAGCGCGGCAAAAACTTCATTGGATAAAAGCGCTCCCCGCGTTGTGAGCCTCAGCAGCCCCTCGTCGATCTCGATCAAGCCAGCCTCGCTTAATCGATCGAGTTCGCCGTTGTATTCCTCACGTAGATGTCTGCCAAACCGCGATTCATACTTTTGCAAATCAATGCCGCGCATCAGACGCAAGCCGAGGAAGATCGATTCAGAACGAGCATCCTGATCACTCAGACTCGTGCGCTCAACAATCGACGAGCTATTCTGATCAATCATCTCAACATACTTCGCCGCGTCACGTTCATTGGCCCAACGTCGCCGCGCTCCATCATACGAGTGGGCCGAGCAGCCAAAACCGTAATAAGGCGCGCCGCTCCAGTACTTAGTATTGTGCCGCGATTCAAACCCGGGCAAACAGAAGTTTGAAATCTCGTAATGCTCATAACCCGCCGCGCACACTTCTTCGATCATCGTCACATACATCTCAGCCGCGAGATCATCATCGGGTTTTGGCCGCATGCCGCTTTTGATTTGATCGGCGAGTGGTGTTCCTTCATGAACATCCAGGAGATAGAGTGACAGATGTTCAGGTCTCAGCTTCAAAGCTTCCTCGAGATTTCTTTTCCAACCGTCGAGAGTTTGCCCCGGCAGTCCCGCTATCAGATCGAAATTAATGTTCGAGAATCCGGCATCCCGTAGCCGTTGAAAAGTCGATGAAATATCGGCAGCACTGTGGGTTCGGCCTAACTGTTTCAAATCGCGATCGTCAAAAGTCTGCGCGCCAAAACTTGCGCGATTGATGCCGAAGCTCCGCCACTGATTCATCGACGGCCGTTTAGAGGCTTCACTTGTGCCGCCGTCGCCCGGATTAATCTCCAGCGTGACTTCCGCACCTTCGGTAACTTCGAATCGACCGCGAACGGCTGAGGCGATGCTTTCGATTTGCGACGCCGCTAACAACGAAGGCGTACCGCCGCCAAAATAGATCGTGTCAACGACAGATGGCTTATCGACTTCGCCCCACGCCTTAATCTCAGAGCACAGCGCGCCCACGTATCGCCCGGCGATTGCGCTTTCGTACATTCCGGTCGCGAAGTCGCAATACGAACATCGCGAACGGCAGAAGGGAATGTGAATGTAGATGCCGGCGTGTGTCATCGCGACAACATTATAGTGTCAGGACCGCAAAGCCAAAGACATGAAATCTGAATTATGAAAACCTTGTCCTTCAGCCGCGTTCACGCGGCTTTCCCGTAGGGTTACTAGACCGGGCGCTTTACGCCCGGGTTAGGCACGTACCGAAATCCC
>QHXH01000111.1 GCA_003222855.1 Acidobacteriota bacterium | reverse complement strand
TGCGCTCGGTATAGTGCACGTCAACCTTTGGATCTTTTTTCGCCTGTGAAAACCAGGCGGCCAATTGCGCAGCTTCAATGATGGTTTGATGGGGAACCTCTTTACGCGTCGGCCGGCGAATTACTACGTGCGAGCCGCCGTAGTCCGCCGCATGTAGCCATAGATCGTTGGGCCTGGCGATCTTGAGAGTCAGGTAATCGTTATCTTTCGAAGTACGGCCCACGAGGATTTCAAAGCCATCGGATGATGCGTATCGGCGCGTGCCGGGAATGCGTTTGGCCGTGATCGTCTTTCGGTCGCCCGCTAAAGCGGCCTCGGAAGATAAAAGGGGCGTATGATCCCAGCGCCTAAGCGCTGGGCTATTGTCAGCTGTCCGCTGCGCGGACGAAGAAAGCCCGCCCGCATCCACCACCCCAAGCGGGCTGCCCGGTTGGGGATCCCGGTCCGCAGGCGGTTCTGACAAAGCCTTTTCCAACTGCTCCTGCTTTGCTTGCAGTTCGCGCAACTGTTTTCGGCGTAATTCGATGCGGGATTCGATTTGGGCAATCGCCCGTTTCGATCGCGAGTAACGCGCGAACCGGCGCGCAGCTTCTTCCTGAAGTGAGAGGTTTTGGTCGACTTCGACTGCAATGGTCGAAGCATCGTCAGCAAAATAATCGATCAGCGTTACGCGCTCGCCGTCTCGCCTGGCGGTGCTCAGGTTAGCTAACAGCAGATCGCCGATGCGCTTGTGCTGTTCGGGGTTCGCATGCTGCCGCAAGTCGCGCTCAAGCTGCTTCAGCAGTTTTTGTTGCTGAGATATTTTCTTACGAAACTCGGCGCGCGCGGTTGCGACACGGGCGGCATTTTCTTTTTCTGTGAGCAGGGCAGTAAAGTAGCGATCCGCGGCTTCTGAAGCGCCGGAAAACTCACCGCTGTCAATCAGTTTCAAAAGATCGCTTTGTTCTTTGGGCCGGTTCGGCTGCGAAGTGTTTGAGCTGTGGTAAATGTCTCCTATTCGCTGACCGGCGATTGACGATGGGCGAAGGGTTTGAATTATTTGATTGCGGTCATTTAGCAGTAACAAATTCGCCGAACGCCCGGTTAGTTGGGCGACGAGCGCTCGTGTCTTTTCGTTTCCGAGATCATCTTCTCCCGCGAAAGCAAGCCACAGGATGCGATCGGCGCTGTCTTTCTTGACGGAAACCAATCTGGTTTGCGCCAGCTCTTTTTTCGCCGCCTGCGCAAATTGCGTCGGCGTTTTGCTTTGCTTTTCCAGATCGCGGACGCGGCGCTTGATCAAATAAACTCGAGCAAGGGCGGGTTCGACACTGATGAATAAATAGCCGGCGTCGCGCAACCCGAAATCAATCGCCAAAGATGCGCCCGCGAGCTGGAATATTTTGCCCGGCGCGCGCGCGATGATTAAGGGCGCGATCTCTTTGACTATTGCCTTGATCGATTCGTCGTCCATGAATGCAACGGGAAAACTAACATTAAAAGGTGAAGCGCGGTTGAAATAATAGTGCAGGCTGAGTGAGCGTCAAGAATTAGTGCTTGCAGTTGACCGTGTGGCTCTTCGCTCCGATAGGAACGAAATATTTATAGCCCCCCTGCGCCCATTATCGAGCTCCTTTAGGAGCGGCATACATTCCGCTCCTAAAGGAGCTCCATCACATTTCTCGCAGTTCGTTCTATAAAGATTTCGCCCCTACGGGGCTGAAGGCGGTTGCTTGCGGAAAGCAAGAGGCGGGCAAGGATGCCCGCGCTCCGCGTGCGGCTACGCGCGCACGACGATGGTATTTGAAAGACGGTCGTAAACCGTTCGTTGGTCTGGATCGATCAAAGCGTAACCCAAACCAAGTCCAAGGAACGCGAGCGAGAAAACGAATCCGATAGCGCGCTTGATTGATTGGCCGCCGGTAGGGATCAAGCCGGTCCGCAAATCGATGGTCCGCAATGAAAACATACGCATCGCTACGGTTCTTCCGGTTAACGCGATTGAAATCGTCAGGTACGCGAACATCGTGATGACAGTAACGCCGCTCATGATTTCAATGACGCGCGGGTCAGTCCATTTGCCGCCTGACAAATAAACGGCGGCGACCGCCGGCGACACCATCAAGGCTATCAGGATGAGATCAATGACGCCTCCGCAGAATCTGCGTGTGAGGCTGGGAATGTCGTCGCGAGTGTCAGACGAGAGAGCCGGAACGGACAAACACGTTTCAAGATATGACAAGGCCACGTCATCATTGGAAATGACGCGCATTGGCTTTCGCGATTGGACTTCAGCGGCGCTCGACTCAAACGCAACTTCGTTGGCGGGATTCGTCTCGGTTTGTTCGATGGTCATATCAATTGTAGCAGCGACCAACGCATCCGGGGCCACGACCGTGAGCTTTGGTCTGGATGAAAGCGCCTGTCCATCGTCACGGTTAGGCGAGGTTAATTCTTCGATGTCTGTATCGAGCACCGGAGCAGTCGCCACTCCCGGACCCGCGGAAGTAAAGTGATCGACCCGTCGCGCGCGGTCAATTCGCTCGAGCGCTTTTGAAACGATCGGATTCATCATGGGCTGCTCTAAATCAGGCACCAGTTCCAATTGTCCAGACGGCAACGCGCACGAAACAAGTCCCGCTTCCTGAGCGGCGGCGAGTTCTTCCGCAGCTTCGCGCGCTTTGCGCTCCTGAACCTCACGCACCCGCTGACTCAACTGCTTGCGCCATTCAGGCATCGCGCGCGTGGCCCCGGGAAATTCGATCAGTCGCGATGGACCGTTTGTGTCTTGCCCCAGGTCTCGCGCGCCATCGTTGTTTCTTTTGGCCGTAGAGTTTTTCTCGGATTTTGAGGACAAATCCGGCAGAGCTTCTTGGATCATGGGTTGAGATAAAGATACGGGGCAGGTATCTGAGTTGTCAGCACGAGCGACGCCACAAGAGCAATCTTGCATGGGCAAGTGTCTTCGTCAGCTCGAATCCGAGGGAAATGGGATGTCACGAGCCCATACCCTCCACAGACGCCGCCGATACTAGCAGCTTTACTTTAAGTCGTCAACGAGAAAATATAGCAGGAGTTGAAGTTGGGACTGTGGGCCTGATTAACTTTTTTGGTTTACATCGATCGCTCTAAGAAATTGAAAATTGAAAATTAGAAATTGCAAAGTGCAAATTGTTTTTCAGCCCCACGCACTGGACAAAAGTTTAGGGACAATTTGCAATTTTCATTTTTCATTTTTCAATTCTCATTTCTGCAGTTTTGTTATAGGGGTTGCCGTCCAGCAAAACCCGCCTCAACGTCATGCCACCATTCAAGTCGATCTCCCTCATCCGCCCTCCAACACAGCAGCACGACTCGGCCGTCGCGCAGGGAAGGAAAATCGATCAAGCCCCGCTGATAATCCTTTAACTGAATTCCAAGGCTTTCCAACCGGCCGGCATGCGTCGAAAGTTCGACCAGCAAGGCAGCGTAGCGCACGCCCTGCTCCATGCCGCCACCACCACTCTCGGCGCCCTGGGCCGCATGTTTCGCTGCTGTCTGATGAGAAATCAATCGTCGATGAGACTTCTGAATCGACTTAACAATTGGCCGCACGGAAGGCAGTAGCGAATTCGCTTCGTCAACGGTGAATAGCTTCATAGGGTTTTCATGAAGCGTCGACTAGCCGCTTCATGACATTTCGAACGAAGCTTATTCTACCGATTTGATAATGCGGACGCTACGTCACCTACCGTTGGCACGGATGTCGCGCCATGAACCACGCGCAGGATGCGCGTGCCACCTGAGACGAAACCATCACCCTATTTCACGCTGGCTTCTGCGGTTTCCGTCTTTGGCATGTAATAACCGCGACGCGAACTGACTTCAAGTCGTTTCTGCTTGCCCTTCCCATCGGCGGCTTTCACGCGCAGCACCAGTTCATGCATGCGTCCGTCATCTCTTTCATCTTCGCTCAGCGCAAACCCGAGGCTGTAACGCGCGTTGAGATTGCCGATCACGCGCGCGAGGCCGGCGCCATAATCTTTGACTCGACTCACGTGCACAGTTTCGCCGCCGCTTTGTTGAGCCAGGTGCTTCGCGCTGCCGGCGATGCTGAGGCCAGTCCATCCGATCAGCGGTTGGCCGAACGGCAGCAGGAATTTGTAGAGCGTCCGCATGTCAACGTTCAGAGTATTGAAGATCGCATTCTGTCGAATCAGAATCTGTTCGGTTGCGCCCACGTCCTCTTTGAAGATTGGTGCGATGCCATCCGACAACCAGACGATCGCAGCTTGCGAGTTCGGACGCTTCTCTTCGACGAGATGCGTCGCATCGCGCGCGGCCCCGGCCATGTCGTAAAAGTTATTCAGATCGATAGTGACATTGCCTTTGCCGCTCACGCGTTTGACATTTACGCTGCCGTCTTTCATGGTCGTTCGCGTGATCACGGCACCATTCTTTCCTTTGATCGTTTCAGTCTCGACAACTTCTTTATCCGGCGTGGTTTTCGTCTGAGTATTTGTAGCGTCGCCGGACGTTGTGTCGGTGCCCGCGCTAACCGTCATGCTTGTCTCTTTCTTGTCCTTGTCGGCGGCCTTTGGAGGATCCGTCTTCGCAGGTGTGGGAGGAGTGGCGACCAGGGTAGGCACGCGCGCCAGCGCACGTTCCAGCTGCGCGCGATCGCGAGTGAACTCGGTTAGCCACAACGCGTGTCCGTTTCTAATTACTGCAGTTTTGTCGTCGATGCTGTTCGCGTTGATCGCGAGTATTGCTACTTCATCGCCCGCCGTTAGCTTGGCGAGTTCGTCGACCATTGCGGCCT
>QHXH01000110.1 GCA_003222855.1 Acidobacteriota bacterium | reverse complement strand
AACGACACGAATGGATACCGCAACCACACGAAAACTATCCTTGTTCGTGACTTGGCGAACTGGGTTCTCGTGTCATTTCGTGGTTTCGCGAGGGGAGAGCTCATACTTGATACTTAATGAGCACGGCAAAACCAAAAACATTTGAAAGTTCATTGGAAGAACTCGAGCGGATCGTGCGCGAACTCGAGCAGGGCGAGCTGCCTTTGGAGCGCAGCCTGGAACTGTTTGAGCAGGGCGTGAAGCTCTCGCGCGAATGTCAGGATCGGCTTAATCAAGCTGAGCGCCGGATCGAGATTCTCATGCGCGACAATCAGGGCCGGCCCTCTGTACGTCCTTTCGAACCTGAAAACGGCGCGGACGACAATGCCGGAGAAGACAGTGTTCGATGATGGTTCATTCCTCTGTGTCCTCTGTGGTTAAAAATTCAGTCGCAACTGACGCTCGCGAATTCCTTGCCTCCTGTCGCACCCTGATCGATGCGGAACTCGATCGGCTAATTCCCAAAGAATCTGAATCGCCTCAACGTGTTCATCGCGCAATTCGCTGGAGTGTCTTCGCGGGCGGCAAACGATTTCGGCCCGCGCTCTTGACAGCGGTGGGCCAAACCTTCGGCGCACGGCTCGATCAGTTGTTGCGGACGGCGAGCGCGCTCGAAATGATTCACACCTATTCACTGATTCACGACGATCTGCCGTCGATGGACAATGATGAATTGCGCCGTGGCCGCGCAACTTGTCACGTGAAGTTCGACGAAGCGACCGCGATCCTCGCTGGTGATGCGTTGCAGGCCCTGGCATTCCAAACTATCGCCGAGGATGAAATGCTCGCCCCTGAGCTCCGCATTCAGCTGGTTGCGGAAGTCGCGCGCGCGTCAGGAATTCCGAATGGAATGGTCGCGGGCCAGGCACTCGACCTGGAAGCAGAATCGCGTGACGTCAAGGGTGACGAGTTAGAAACAATCCATCATCGCAAAACGGGTGCATTGATTCGCGCAGCGGCGCGCTGCGGGGCGATGATTGCCGGCGCCACCGCAGACGAACTCGAAGCAATTACCTCATACGCGACAAACCTCGGGTTGCTGTTCCAGATCACCGACGATCTGCTTGATGTCACGGCGACGGCAGAAGATTTAGGCAAGACTCCGGGTAAGGACGCGCGCGCGCAAAAGGCAACATTCCCAGCGCTCTATGGAATTGAAGCGACGCGCGCGCAACTCAAGACCGTACATACGGCGGCCCGCAACGCTCTCGAAACCGTTGCAAGAGAAACGCGACTCCTGCAATCGATCGTGGATTTCATCTTGCAGCGCCAGGTGTGAGCTTCTATTGAGTCTCGCCAGCCGCCGCGCGATAATGCGAACGGGCCGCTTCCCCTCATGTTTTCAAAACTTTCAGAACGTGAGACTTTTCTTATTCATCTGCCTGTTCCTGGTTCCGGTCTGCGTCCGTGCTGAACGCCTGCCGCTGAAAGCTTATACGGTCGCCGACGGCCTCCCGAATAACGTCATCAACAAGATCGTGCGCGACTCGCACGGTTTCCTTTGGTTCTGTACCGGCGAAGGACTGTCGCGGTTTGACGGCTACTCGTTTACCAATTACGGGGTTGATCAGGGACTGCCGCATACGACCGTGAACGACCTTCTTGAAACGCGGAGTGGCGAGTTATGGATTGCGACAAATGGGGGACTTGTGCTCTTCAACCCCAAAGGCGAACCCACCTCACGCGTCTTACTGGCGAACGAGAGGCAGCAGGCCGCTCCGATGTTCACGGTCGTTCTTCCGGAGGATGAAGATCGCGCTGCCCGCGCGGCAAACGTTCTGGCCGAAGATCGCAATGGCACTATCTGGTGCGGCACTATGAAGCATCTCTACCGGCTGGAACGGCGGGACGATCAGTTCAAGCTCGTGCCGGTGGATGTGGGAGCGAAAGAGATCTTTGTTCTCGATCTGCTGGAAGACCGCGGCGGTTCGATCTGGATCGGATCATTCAGCGGACTGTATCGTCATCGGCCGGACGGGCGCGTTGAACACTATACGAAACAAGATGGCTTGCCTGACATAGTGATTCACGACTTGTTGGAAGATCATCAGGGACGTCTCTGGGCGGCGACGCGAAGCGGCGGCCTTTTTCGTTTCATCGCGGATGCTGCTCCGCGAACATCAATCGTTGTCGACGTCCGTAGTAAGAAAGCAGGCATGCCCACCGAATGGGTGTTCCAGCTTTTCGAGACCACCGAACATCGATTCTGGCTCGCGACAAATGCCGGACTGGTCGAATTCTTTCCCGACGCGGCCAAGAGTGATCAGGCCTTTCGGACGTACACGCGACGCAGCGGGCTTAGCTTTCATGAAATCACCGCGCTGAACGAAGACATGAACGGCAACCTCTGGCTGGGCACGAATGTGACCGGAGCGATGAAACTCGAACGTAACGGTTTTCTCACTTACGACGAGCAGGACGGAATCGCCACAGTCAACGACGTCTTTGGTGATCGCGAAGGCGGCGTGTGCTTTCGAGTCTTCGTATTTGATCCGAGGCACGCCGAAGTTCACCCGGACAACCCTGGTCAGCCAAAGTACCAGCAGAAGCTTGGCCGCTATGACAATCAAAAGTTCCGCTGGTTCATGCCCGGGACTTTGAAGCAAACAGGCTGGGTGTTTGAGCACGTCACGATGCAGGCGCGGAATGGCGAGTGGTGGATCGGCACGGGCTCAGGCTTGTTTCGCTTTCCGGCCAGTGAAAATTTCACGCAGGTTGAGTATGCTCATCCGCTCGCCGTTTACACCACGGCCGACGGGCTGGCGACGCTACAAGTGCTGCGACTGTTTGAAGATTCAACCGGCGCGGTTTGGGTGTCGACGATTGGCGCGCCGAATGGTCTGGCGCGATGGAAATCTCCAAACGCGAAGTTGGAAGACCTGGCAAATGCTCCAGGATTGCCCTCGATGACAAGTGATCTGGCTTTGTCGTTCAGCGAGGATCGCTCGGGAAATATTTGGATCGGATTCAGCACTGGAGTGGCGCGATACCGTCAAGGCAGTTTCAGCTTCTTCAGCACGAATGACGGATTGCCACCCGGCGGCATTCAAACGGAGTATTTGGATCATGCGGGAAGATTGTGGCTGGGTTCGCTGCGAGGCGGCCTGGTTCGGACTGATGACCCGGCGGCAGCGCGGCCGGTGTTCGTTAACTACACGACCGCACAGGGACTGTCGAGCAACGCGACCGGAGTGATCACGGAGGACTTGCGCGGCCGCATCTATGTCGGGACAGGGCGCGGACTCGATCAACTCGATCCTGAGACGGGACAGGTCAAGCACTTTACAACTGCCGATGGTTTGGCCGGCGGCGCCATGAGCGCGGCGTTCCGCGATCGTGACGGCGCGCTGTGGTTTGGGACCCAGAAAGGCATGTCGCGTTTTGTGCCTCCTTCGGATGAATTGTCTGCGCCACCGCCAATACTAATAAACGCCTTGCGCGTTTCCGGCGCGGCCCAAAATGTTTCGGCTCTCGGCGACAGCCAGATCTCGCTGCCGGATCTCCCGCCAAATCAGAATCAGATACAGATCGACTTTGTCGGCCTCAGTTTCGCGCCGGGCGACGTCCTGCGCTATCAGTATCGGCTCGGTTCCGATGGCAACTGGAGCGCGCTTACGGAACAACGCACGGTTAACTTTGCCAGTTTGTCACCGGGACGTTATCGCTTTTTTGTGCGGGCTGTAAATTCGGAAGGCGTCGCCAGCGCCCAGCCCGCACTGGTAAGCTTCAGGATCCTGCCTCCGATCTGGCAACGCTGGTGGTTTCTGATCCTGGTCGCGCTTTCGCTCATCGCGCTCGGCTATGCCGGATATCGAGTTCGCCTGCGCAGGTTGATTGAGTTGGAGCGGGTGCGCACGCGTATCGCTTCCGATTTGCATGACGACATTGGATCGAATCTTTCGCTGATTGCCGGCTTGAGCGAAGTGTTGGGCCAACAAGCAAGGCAGGCTGATTCGCAAATCGTCGAGCGCCTGTCAGTCATTGCCAACGCTTCCCGGCAATCTGTCGAGGCGATGGGCGACATCGTTTGGGCCGTCAATCCCAAACGCGATAACGTCGTCGATCTGGCGCACAGGATGCGACGATTCGCCAACGACAGCTTAGCCGCGCGCAACATTCAGTTTCACTTTGACGCACCCAAACCAAATCAGAACGCGAGGATTAACGCCGAGGTGCGCCGCGAAGTCTTCCTGGTTTTCAAGGAAGGAATAAACAACGTCGCGCGCCATTCGGGATGCCGGACAGCCGAAGCGGCGCTGAAGATCGAGCGGAGAACGATCATCCTCAGACTTAAGGATGACGGTCATGGATTCGATGAAGCCAACGCAAATCACGGTCAGGGATTGGAAAGCATACGCCGCCGTGCCGAAAAGCTGGGCGGGCAAGTTGAAATCATTTCGGAGCGTGGTGTTGGCACGACGATGACCTTGACTGCGCCCATCGCCGGACGCGGTTAGGCGGCACTGTGAGAGTTCACAGTGACTAGTCAACGCTTCCGTCGTAAGCTGTTGCTGGTTCTCAAATCAGGTTCAGAGTTCAACCTTCAGGTTGCTGATTGCGATACGCAAGCTAGAGCTTGAAGTTAAACTGTCCCTCCGAAACGAGAAGCGCATGATGTCAAATCAGAGCGAATCTTCGGCCTCCGCTTTGTCAGATGA
>QHXH01000109.1:5699-6353 GCA_003222855.1 Acidobacteriota bacterium | reverse complement strand
TTCACCTCCAGGGCCCGAGCGCGCAGTTCGCTGACGTAGCCATTTTCAACTTCAGCGCGATTGCCGGATTGCTGCTGGGAATTAAGGAGAAGCGGCTGGCGAATGGTAATAAGCTGACGTTTGGCGACGGCTTTATTACGGGCCTCGGAATCGCGATCACTTACGCGGTGCTGACGAGTTTGTACTTCGTGTTCTTGCTCGCGATCTTCGGACCAGGAATGATGCAACAGGAAGGCGAGACGAGTTACGTCAAAGCGTTTGCCGGAGTCTCGATCGGATTCGCGTTGTTCGGAGCCGTCTTTTCGGCCGTCATCGCGCTGGTGTTGCGGAAATAAACGCTGGGGACTTAGTGCCTGATTAACGGTCTAGCCGATTGTGCCATTTCTGCGGATCCCGCGAGGAATGAAAGACGGAATAGATTATGATAGCTTGTTCGGTGAGTTCGTAAAAGATTTCGAAAGGAAAGCGCCGCACCAGCGCACGCCGAAATTCGTCAAAAATCACGGGATGCAAACGAGGATTGCGTTGGATCGCAAGCACGCACGCCTCCACGCAACGCAGAAAATCTTCCCTAGTCCTGGCTCGCGATCCTCATACCAAGCGTAGTGCGAAACGACGTCATTCTCAGCTTCTTCTGTGAATATGACGCTCTCA
>QHXH01000109.1:0-5679 GCA_003222855.1 Acidobacteriota bacterium | reverse complement strand
GTGTTGCGGAAATAAACGCTGGCTTGTTACAGAACCGCGAGCGGTAGCGAGCGGATCAAGGACGCAACTTGGCTAACGCGTTGAGTGTTTGATCCGCTCACTACCGCTCGCGGTTCTGTACCGGTTGCCCTCCCTCACGGTCGGGCTTCTGACGTTACTCGATGGTCAGGGCCTCGTTCACCAAACGCTCCTGCTCTTTCGCATGCACGGCGTAACTGCCGGTCGCGGGACTTGGCGATTCGGCTCGTCCGATGTATCGCGGTCGATCGCAATGCGGCAACAGATTTTCCACCCGCGATTCCATGAAACTCCAGCCACCCATGTTCTTCGGCTCTTCCTGACACCAGACGAGTTCTTTCGCGTTTGGGTAATTTGCAATCGTCTCTTTGATAACGGTCAATGGGAAAGGATAGAACTGTTCGAGGCGGATGATCGCGACGCGTTGAGCGCGATTTGATTGAGTGGCCCTTTTGTCACTGTCTTCACGATTTGATCCCGTCGCTGCCTGTCCGGGTTCTGACACTGAGCCCTCCCTGACGGTCGGGCTACTGCCCCGTGCGTTGGTCAAATCATAGAAGATCTTGCCGCTGCACAACACTATTCGTTCGACGCTGGCCGGATCGCTGACTTCTGAATCATCAATCAACGGTTGAAAGCCGCCGCCGGCAATCGCAACAGGCTCTTCGGCGTCATCACGACGAGCGGCCGTTCGAAGCCTTCGCGAATCTGTCGCCGCAGTAAATGGAAATACTGCGCCGGCGTGGTGGGATAGCAGACGCACAAATTGTTCGCCGCGCATAATTGCAGAAATCGTTCGAGGCGCGCGCTGGAATGTTCCGGGCCCTGACCTTCGTATCCGTGCGGCAGCAACATCGTCAGACGCGAAGTCTGCTTCCACTTGTCTTCGCTCGCGGCGACATATTGATCGATGATCGATTGCGCGACGTTGTTGAAATCGCCGAACTGCGCTTCCCACATCACCAGCGCATCACTTGCGACCACCGAGTACCCGTATTCAAAACCAAGCACGCCCGCTTCGGAAAGGGAACTGTCGAATACTTCAAAGCGGCCGCGCGGATTTTCTTCAGAACGCAATTCAGCGAGGGGCGACCACGCCTGTCCGGTCTGAGTGTCGTAAAGCACGGCATGGCGCTGACTGAATGTGCCGCGCCCTGAATCCTGACCACTCAAGCGAACTCGCATTCCTTCAAGAGCGAGCGAACCAAACGCGATCGCTTCAGCGAACGCCCAGTCCATCGGCAGCGCGCCTTCGCCCATCTTCGCGCGGCGCGCTAGCTGACTCACCATCTTCGGATTCAAATGAAAGCCTTCGGGCACAACCGAGATTTGGTGTGCGATGGTCTTTATCACATCAGCGCCGACGGCGGTCTCTACGACTTGTGAGCCATCCAGTTCAGTGATGACGGGTTCGGCGGTACCGATTGACTTTTGTTTTGCCGCAACTTCCTTCGCCCGCGCTTGCGCATCTTCGTAACGCCGAATGCGTTCGTCGATCAATTCCTTTACGCCGGCGTCGTCGATGAGGCCTTCTTTCACCAACCGCTGCGCATAGATGGTCCTGACACCGGGATGTTCCTTTACCCGTTGATACATTAGTGGTTGCGTGTAACTTGGCTCGTCGGTTTCGTTATGACCAAGCCGGCGAAAACCCACCACGTCAAGGACGACGTCTTTCTTGAACTGCTGACGATAATCGAGCGCGATGCGCATCGTGCGAAATGCCGCCTCGGGATCGTCGCCGTTGATGTGAAAGATCGGCGACTGAGTCATACGCGCGACGTCGGTCGAGTAAATCGACGAGCGTCCGGCCTCGGGCGAAGTGGTAAATCCGATCTGGTTATTAATGATGATGTGAATCGTGCCGCCCGTCCGATAGCCGCGAAGCTGCGCGAGTTGCAGGGTCTCCATCACGATACCTTGCCCGGCAAACGCAGCATCGCCATGCAGCAACAACGGCAGCGCGCGCTGCATCACTTCTGCGCGCGACGAACTTGCTTCATCCATGGCTGCATCCTGCGTTGCGCGGGTCATTCCTTCGACAACGGGATCGACTGCTTCCAGGTGACTTGGATTTGGTGACAATGTCAGCCGAACTTTCCGGCCACCGGCGGTTTCACGTTCGCCCTTCGCGCCCTGGTGATATTTGACGTCACCTTCATCAGCCGGAAACGCGGGATGGACCGACCCTTCGAACGACGTGAAGATGCGTTCGCAGAAATGGCCGATGACATTTGCCAGCACGTTCAGCCGGCCCCGATGCGCCATTCCCATCGTGATGTCTTCAATGCCCAGTTCGCCTGCACGTTCGATCAACTGATCAAGCAAGGGAATGATCGTCTCGCATCCTTCGATTGAAAATCGCTTTTGGCCGAGATACTTCGTGTTGAGAAATCGTTCGAATTGTTCAGCCGATATCAGTTTCCAGAGGATTCGTTTCTTAATTTCGGCGTCGATCGGTTCGGGCTGAACAAACTCGCGACGAATTTGTTCGCGCAGCCAAAGCTTTTCTTCCTTGCTCTGAATGTGCCGATATTCGGTGCCGACTTTGCCGCAATACGCCCGTTGCAGAATGTCGAGGATTTCGCGCAGGGTCGCGGTTTCAGTTCCGCCCAGTCCGCCGGTAATGAACAACCGATCGAGGTCCCAGATCGTGAGATTATACGTTTCGATGTCCAGCTCTGGGTGATAGAGCAAGGGCAGCGCGTGCAGCGGATCGATGTCTGCGATCAAATGTCCGCGCACGCGGTAAGCATTGATCAATTCCATCACCCGTGCCTGCCGGATCGATTGCTCGTGCATTTGATCCGCGCCAAGAAAGAGCGGATTCCGATCGACGTTCCAACGCAGGGGCGCATGCGGAATTTCCAGATCCGCGAAGATCTGATCGTAGAATTTATCTTTGCCGAGCAACAGTTCGTGAACCCGCGCCAGGAATGCCCCTGACTCCGCTCCCTGGATAATGCGATGATCATAGGTGCTGCTGATCGTAAGGCCACGGCTGATGCCGAGCTGCGGCAGAATCGCCGGTGCAATCGACTGATATTCCGCCGGATATTCGATCGCTCCGGTCGCAATGATCACTGACTGGCCGCTCATCAAACGCGGCGTAGAGGCAACGGTGCCGAGGGTGCCGGGATTCGTGAGCGAAATCGTGGTGCCCTGAAAATCAGAAATCTGTAGCTTGCCTTTCCGTGCGCGCGACACCACATCATCATAAGCGCCCAGAAAATCTGAAAAGCCAAGCGTGTTTGCGTTCCTGATGTTTGGGACCAGCAGCGAGCGCGTTCCGTCTTTCTTTTCCAGATCGATCGCGATCCCGAAATTAACCGACTCGCGCTTCACACGTGCCGGCTGAGCGTCGATTACTTCGAAACCATCATTCATCTGCGGAAAGTTTTCCAGCGCTCGCAGCAGTGCGTACGCGATCAAATGCGTGTACGAGGCTTTGTGACGGCCGCGTTCTTCGAGATGCCGATTGATAATGCGCCGGTTCTCGTCGAGCAGCTTTACGGGGATTCGCCGTTGTGAAGTTGCAGTCGGAACGGCGAGGCTCGCTTCCATGTTCTCGACTATTTTCAGCGCGGCGCCGCGGATGGGAATGACTTCTGTTCGAGGAGCCGGCCCACCCGCTACCGCAGGTGGTTCTGACCGCTTCTCAGGCGCTTTTGCGACGGCGGCGCCATCTCCACCTGTTTGCGGAGCGGTTGGGGTTTCGGCTTTAGCGGTTCTCACTCCATCGCCGTTCGCGCCAATTAATTCTTCGAAATATGCGCGCCATGATTCGTCAACGAGCGAAGGGTTGCTCTGCCAACGGGCGAGCAAAGTCTCGACATAGGTCGCGTTGGCGCCGAAGTTTTCGGCGATGATTTCAGAAAAGTCAGTTTTGATTTGCTCCTGAGCCAAAGGAAATTCACCGGGCGCGCTTGAATGACTGCGCGCTAAACTCGATTATGATTGAGTCGTTCGTTTGACTTAATAGGTTAGCACCTTCTTTTGCCGTTTGCATCCGCGTGTCTGAAGCCCGACCGTGGCCTAATTTTGAGGATGAGGTCAGTAGCGGAAGCGACAGCGACCGGGTAATCATATTTCACCCAGTCGCTACCGCTCCCGGTACTGACTCCATAATGTCCTCCGTGTTATTGTATGCGGCCACGCCTTGCTGAATTAACCAGGAATCGAAGTCATAGATGACCAACGAACCCGCTGTACCACGATCCAAGCTGAAAGCCGCACTCGTCTTCTCGATGTTATTTGCTGTTCTGGGCGCAGTCCTGGTTTTTGGATACTACGCGACGTTTCGCCGGCCGGTCACCACGATAATTTTGGTAAGACATGCTGAGAAGATCGTCGACCCAAACAATCCTGACGTCGATCTGAGCGCAGCCGGTCAGGCGCGAGCGCAGGAGATTGCGCGCGTGTTTGGCGACGCAGGCATCAACGCGATTTACGCGACGCAGTACAAGCGAACGCAGGAGACTGTGAAGCCGCTGTCTGAAAAAATCGGAGTGCCCGTGACGATCGTGAATTCCAAAAGCACAGCAGATCTGCTTGCTCAAATTCGCGCGCAGCATTCAGGCCAGACGATTTTCGTCGCGGGGCATAACAATACGGTGCCGGAAGTTATCGCCGCGCTGGGCGGGCCGCAATATCCAATAATTCCAGAGACCGAATACGACAATCTTTACCTGGTGACTGTCTATCGAACAGGCAAGGCCAAGGTCGTGAAGATGAAGTATGGCGCTCCGTAGGAGCGCAATATTTATAGTCAACGGAGTTCTTTTTATTCTTAGCTCCGTAGGAGCGAAATATTTTGCAGGCTAGCCGACATTTCGCTCCTACGAAGCTTGCCAGATTCCAAGACATGCCTGTCTATAAATATTTGGTCCCTACGGGACCGCGTGGATGGTTAGGTTTGAAGCTCGCTCATTAAATCCTGAGGATCAGCATGAAAGAAACAAAACCAAAAACCAGAAGCAAGTCAAGCATCAATCGCCGCAACTTTGTAAAGCTGCTTCCCGCCGCGGGCGCCGCCGGCCTCGCAGTTTCGAAATCGCCGTTGACCGCGTTCGCCCAAACCCCAACTCCGGCAGCTTCGCCTTCACCGCGCCCATCGCCGGCGCCGCTGCGCATCACTAAGGAAATGATGCACAACGCCGAGAAGCTAATCGGCATCGAGCTGACTGACGCGCAAGAGACGATGGCGTTGCGCGGAGTCAACGGCAACCTCGATAGTTACGAAGCCATTCGCAAGATCGATGTGCCGCTTGATACCGAACCCGCGGTTGTCTTTCATCCCGCGCTGCCCGGGTTCCATGTCACAAAAATGAATCAGCCCAGTTCAAGTCTGTTGACGATCTGGCCTTCGCGAGCGTGCCACAGCTCGCTGAATTGATCCGAACAAAGAAAGTCTCATCAGTTGAACTGACGAAGATGTATGTGTCCCGATTGAAAAAGTATGGGCCAAAACTTCTCTGCGTCGTGACGCTCACGGAAGATTTGGCTATGAAGCAGGCGCAAGCTGCCGATGACGACTTGAAGCGCGGAAAAAATCGCGGGCCACTGCATGGGATTCCGTGGGGTGCGAAGGATTTGTTTGCCACGAAGGGAATCAAAACCACCTGGGGCGCAGAGCCTTATCGCGATCAAGTCATTGATTAT
>QHXH01000785.1:2690-3856 GCA_003222855.1 Acidobacteriota bacterium | reverse complement strand
AGGCTCCTACCTCAGCGGTGATTCGCTGGGGCGATACAATTTACGTTTCTGGGTTTTCACCTTTCGATCCGAAGACGGGAACGGTGAGTGAAGCTCCGATTAAATGCCAGACCGAGGTTTTTTTGGCATGGTATCCCCCTTCGTCATTCCAAAGCATTCGAACATGCTTGGCGCCTTCGCGTTTTTCTGCTGAGATCTCGACGTCTCCAGCCCAAGACCGGAAGCATTTCATATGACCAAAAAATTCATGTGTCTGGTTGCAACCGTAAGCGCTATGGGCGCGGTGACGTTGTTAGCGCAGGAAGACACGACCAAGGCGACTGAGGGAACGCTGATGCTGGAGAAGAAGAGCTACCCACTGAAGCACGCCCTCGCGTACGAGACGACAATCGACAGCGAGCAAGCGATCACGGTGGTCTTCAGCGGCCAGTCGGTCTCGAGCGAGAAGCTGAAGGAAACCAGGGAAGCGGAAAAGGAAGGTGGGGACGGCAATTTCAACCGGCCATATCTAAAGCTGGTGTTTCAGACGACAGGCGAACTCAAGTACTGGAGTGCTGGCGCGGGAGGCACGATGCTTGGCCGCCATAGCGGCGGCGCGACCGGGGAACTCAAGCTGCAGGACGGTCGCGTGATTGGCAAAGCCAGCCAACCGAATGAGACCGACTCAATGATTCCCAGTGGCTTTGATGTGCATTTCGATGTGGCGCTGCTCAAGGCGGGCGAATCGCTCCCGGCAACGACTGCCAAGAAGTTTGGGCCGGCCGCGAACGTGAAGCCCTCTGTCACCGGTGTTTTCAAGGGCAACGGAAAAGAGGCGAAGTTGGCGTATGTATCGCCACATTGGCGCGAACCATTCGGTGATAAACCCAGTATGGACTTGGTTTTTACGGAAAAGGATCATTCCAAAGATAAGAAGCCCGACCTCAACGCGGCGTTCGGCAAGTTCGGTAGCGCGCTGATCATTTCTCTCAATGATGACGGTGAAATCTTTGGCTGCCAGGTGGTTCACAGCGCGCATCAAAAACAGGGCTTCAGCTCAATTGGCTCGATTCACACGAACGACTTCACCTCCGAGGATGGCAAGGTGGAAGGTGAACTCACCACCGATGGGCAGGTCGATACGTTTGGCCAGACGTGGGAAGTGAAGATCAAGTTCGTTGCTCCGC
>QHXH01000785.1:0-2685 GCA_003222855.1 Acidobacteriota bacterium | reverse complement strand
TCGAAGCAGCCCGCGAAGGATGAAAAGCAAGCCAGCACGGTGTCTAGCGACAAGCCGACGACCGATGAGTCGGGCGACAAAGCCGGGGGACAACCGGCGGTTGAGGAACTCAACGTCAAAGATCTCGCGCTGACGACAGATGCGACCGACGTCGAGTACAAAGAGCTGGTTGAACTGATCGTTTTTAAAAGCAAGTCGAACGTGAAAAGCGTCTGCGCAGAGCTCGCCGCGAATCTTAAAACGCAAGGTTGGACTACCGAAGGCATGGATATGGTCCAGCCGCAATCCTCGATCCTTAAGCGAAAGCGCGGCGAAGCGGAGCTAACGATTTTCGTGAAGCCGGAGAACGGAGGGAGCGAGGTGAAAATGTTGACCGATGGCCTCTCCTGGGACGAGGAGTAAGGCTAAGGCATCCTTGACTGCGACGCGTTCCCGAATAGGCGACGGCGTTACGTGAAGAGCCATCTTCGCCGGATCTGCTCGGCTGCGATCCAGGCACCGGCGGGCTCTCTCCTTGACAGTTTAGGAGAGCAGGTTAGACTCCTAAGTAATTCTGGATTTGCTCATCCTCAAAGCCGTGTCGCTTGGGCCGCTCCATGGTTACGCCGTTCTTTCCAGAATTGAGCAGATTTCCGGACAGCGGTTGTTCGTCGAGCAGGGAGCGTTGTACCCGGCCTTGTTCCGGCTCGTGCGTCAGGGACTGCTCAGGACGGAGTGGGGGAAATCGGAAAACAATCGGCGAGCGAAATTTTACGAACTGACGCCGAAGGGCCGTAAACGGCTACACGAAGAAACCGACTGGTGGAAACGTGCCTCCGCGGCGGTCACGGCAGCTCTGGCGGCGCGGCCACAGCAGGCTTGAGCAAATGAATCAATAGAAAACGAATCGGACAACGGACCAATGATCGTTGCGTATTTGAAGTCGATGGCGAGGCGGTTCCTATCGCGTGCCCAAACGGAGCAAGAGATGCAGGAAGAACTTCAATTACACGTGCAGCTCCGCGCCGATTCTCTTGAGCGCGCCGGTCTGGACCGGGCGGAGGCGGAGCGACGAGCCCGCACCGAGTTTGGAAGTCATGTGCGGTTCAAGGAGGAATGTCGCGAAGCGATGGGGGGAAACGCGATCGACGCGGCTATCCAGGATGTTCGCTTCAGTCTGCGTTCGCTGCGGAAATCGCCGGGATTTTCACTGGTGGCGGTGATCACGCTTGCGCTCGGCATTGGCGCGACGGTCGCGACGTTTTCGGTGGTGAACACGGTCTTACTGCGGCCGTTTGCTTTCAGCCACCCGGAAAAACTGCTCTGGGTTTACTCGCAGCGTAGCGATAATCCGCGAACAAATTTTTCGCTGCCCGAGTATTGCGACTATCGTGACCAAGCTACTTCTTTTGAGGGTCTGGCCGGCGTCGCAAGTTTCAACCCGGGCTTTGCCGACTCGGGTCCGCCCGAACGCGTCCAGGGAGTGCGAATGTCCGCGAGCGCGTTCACGATGCTCGGGATGCGGCCGCTTCTCGGACGCACTTTAATAGCGGAAGACGATCGCAACGGCGCACGCGGGGTTGTTGTGATCAGCTACGGTTTGTGGTCGCGGCGCTATGCCCGGGACCCGGATGTGATCGGTCGTGCGGTGAATTTGAACGGCGAGACGCGCGAGATCGTCGGCGTCCTGCCGCCGAGCTTTGCTCTACCGAATCTCGACACTGAGATCGTGGTGCCGTTACAACCGGATGCCGATCCGCGACGGAACGTGCGCAATTCAGTTAACTTCCTGCGCATGGTCGGCCGATTAAAACCGAACGTGACAACGCAACAGGCCCACGCCGAGCTGGAAGCCATCCGGCAGAACCTCCAGCGCCAATGGTGTTGCTCACAATTTTCTGTGCGGCCAGCGCGGTGCTTCTAGTCGGCTGCGTTAATCTGGCCGGCATTTCGCTTTCGCGCGCGGCGGCGCGACAACGGGAACTCGCAGTGCGCACAGCATTGGGCGCGACGCGGGGCCAACTGACGCGACTGTTGCTAACGGAAAGTTTCATCCTTGCGCTGTTGGGCGGGTCGTTAGGCATATTGCTGGAGGTGTGGGGCCAGAGGACTTTGTTTCGCTTGGTTCCGGCGGACCTGCCGCGAATCGAGAGTTTCTCAATTGATTGGACAGTGCTGCTGTTTGCGGGCGCTCTCATATTTGTCGCCGCGCTCGCGTGTGGGCTGGCGCCGGCGTGGCTGCTTTCTCGATCGGACCTTCGGGACGCGCTCGTATCGAGCAGCCGCGGATCAACGGGCGGAGCGTTGCAGTCCCGGTTGCGGACATGGCTGGTGTCCGGCCAGATCGCGCTCGCGCTAGTTTTGCTCGCGAATGCCGGCCTGCTTTTACGAAGCTTTGTTAGGTTGAGCAGCGAGCAACCCGGATTCGATTCCAACAATGTGCAGACGATCCGGTTTTCATTGCCGCAAACCGGGTATGACGACGTGGCCACGATCGCGCGCTTCTATGACCAGCTGCATTCGCGCGCAACGGCGATCAATGGGATTAAAAGTGACGCGCTCATTTCGATCTTACCGCTAGCTCCGAAAAGCATTTCGTTTGTTCACTTCACTCGGCCAGACCGACCGCCTGCCAGGCCGGAGGACACACCGTCGACCAATTACCGCATCGTCACGCCAGACTACTTTCGCACGATGGGTATCCCA
>QHXH01000108.1 GCA_003222855.1 Acidobacteriota bacterium | reverse complement strand
GGCCCCGGCAATACGCAGAGCCGAGAGCCCAAAGACCGGCATTACGCGCAAAACGATCTTGGCAGGTATTCCCCAGGTACCGAAGATGAGTTGTACTGCAATGAGCGCGAGATGCGGGCCGACGCCTATCTTCCCTGTCGTCTGGCTCATGCGAACATCAGTTGGAAGAAGGCATAAAGAGATCGGAAGTTGATCTTACGAAGAAGCGTGCGGTTATTGGTCAAGAAAGAGATAAACGGGATTCTCCATTATCTGTTTGAAGGTTTGCAGGAACCTGGCGCCGGTCGCGCCATCAATTACGCGATGATCGCAGGACATCGTGACGCGCATCGTTTGTCTAATCTCGATGCGATCTTCTCTGACCACCGGTTTGCGGGCCATGGCGCCGACTGCGAGAATTCCGCCCTCCGGCGGGTTGATCACAGCGGTGAATTCTTCGATGCCAAACATTCCCAGATTGCTAATCGAGAAAGTTGCGCCCGTATATTCTTCGGGTTTCAGCTTGCGCGCGCGCGCGCGCTCGGCCAATGCGCGCACTTCAGTTGCGACCTCAGTAATAGGTTTCAACTCGGCCGCACGCACGACTGGTGTAATCAAACCGTTTTCAGTGGCAACCGCGACGCCGATATCGGCATGCTCATAGTAGCGAATTGTCTTGTCCTGAAACGAAGCATTGACTTCCGGGTGCTGAATCAAACTTACGGCGACGACCTTGATGATCAGATCGTTAATACTGAGTTTCAGATCCGGATAGAGTTCATTGAGCGAATGGCGCATATCGGCGGCGCGCTCCATATCGATCTCAATGGTTAGGAAGAAATGTGGGACCGGACCGAGGGACGTGACCAGCCGCCGTGCGATCGTCCGGCGCATTTCGCTGACCGGCTCGTCGCGATAAGCAGACGGGCCATAGACGACGCCTTCACGAGCGGGGCGGGGAATTGAAATGCGGCCAACCGCAGGCTTGGTGGCCGCGGTTTTCTTTTGATCGCCAATCGCGGATTCAATATCGCGCTTGACGATGCGACCGCCCGGCCCGCTGCCCTGAACAGTCTTGAAATCGATCCCCGCCTCGCTCGCCATTCTTGCGGCAATCGGAGAAATCAGAAAACGTCCATCGGTCCGCGATTTTTGTCCGTCACTGCTGATCGGCTGCGTCGCCTCTGGCGCTTCGGCTTCCTGAGGCTCAACTTCAACCGGGGTCGCTGCGTCCGATTCAGGCATGCTCTTCGGCGCCTGCGCAGCTTTCTCCGGCTTTGGAGTTGAGGCCGTTTTCAGCAGCTCAGAAATATCTTCGTCGGGCTCGCCGATGATGGCAATCGGTTGGCCCAGCGGCGCACTCTCGCCTTCATTAATTAGAATCTTGCGCAGCACGCCGTTCGACAGCGCCTGCATTTCCATGGTGGCCTTGTCAGTGTCGATTTCGGCGAGCGGCTCGCCCATTGAAACTTTGTCGCCTTCTTTTTTCAGCCAACGCGCGAGCTGACCCTCCTCCATCGTAGGCGACAGCTTCGGCATGACGACTTGTGTGGCCATAAATCAGTGTGCAGTTTTGGAGTTCCGCCTTCAAGCGGCGCCCGGCTACGAACACCGCCTGAAGGCGGAACTCCAAACTAAACGTAAGATACTTCCTTCACGGCAGCGACGATACGTGCGACGTCCGGGATCGCCAACTGCTCGAGATTTTTTGCGTACGGCATTGGCACGTCAGCGCCAGAGATGCGTTTTACTGGCGCATCCAGGTAATCAAAAGCATGCTCGGCAATTTCCGCGCTGATCTCCGCGCCCACGCTCGCGAACGGATGTGATTCCTCGGCGACGACAGCGCGATTCGTTTTCTTTACCGATTCAACGATCGTGTTGATGTCGAACGGCCGAATCGTGCGTGGGTCGATGACTTCACAGGAGATTCCTTCTTTCTCCAGTTGTTCGGCGGCCTGTAGGGCTATCGGCACCATCAATGAGCGCGCGATGATCGTGGCGTCTGTTCCCTCGCGTTTCACTTCGGCAACGCCAAGCGGAATGGTAAAGTCCGCGTCTTCGGATACTTCGCCTTTCATACCGTACATGCGTTCCTGCTCAATGAAAATCACCGGATCATCGTCACGAATCGAACTCTTCAACAGCCCCTTCGCATCGGCCGGCGTCGACGGCATTACTACTTTGAGTCCCGGGAAATAGGCATACCATGACTCCAGAGCCTGAGAGTGTTGCGATGAAACCTGGTAAGCCGAGCCGCCGGGCCCGCGAAAGACGATCGGAATTTTGAACTGGCCTCCCGACATGTAACGCATCTTGGCGGCTGAATTGATAATCTGATCGGTGGCCAGGATCGAGAAATTAAAAGTCATGAATTCGATGATCGGCCGCAGGCCGGCCATCGCTGCGCCCACACCCAAGCCCGCGAACCCAAGCTCGGTGATTGGCGTATCGATCACGCGCTTTGGTCCAAACTCTTGCAGGAGTCCGCGCGTTACTTTATAGGCACCCTGATACTCCGCGACTTCCTCGCCCATCAGGAAGACAGAGCTGTCGCGCGCCAGCTCTTCTTTCAGAGCCAGATTTAAAGCATCGCGCATCGTCATCACCGGCATTGTTAATCTCCAGCAGCGGCGATCAGTTTATCGGGTTCGCGTAAATGTCTGTATACAACTCTTTTGGATCCGGCAGCGGACTCTCGTCAGCAAAACGAACGGCTCGTTCCACTTCTTCCTTAACCTGGGCCTCGATTTCGGCGATCTCGCTGTCGCTAAGAATTCCATTGTCCTTGAGCGTCTTCGTGAACACCTTAATCGGATCGCGCTCCTGATATTTTTCAATCTCAGCCCGCGTGCGATACTTTCCCGGATCAGACATGGAATGGCCCATGTAACGATAGGTGCGCGCTTCGATTAACGTCGGCGATGATTCTTCGCGCGCGCGCTTGATCGCTCGCCGCGTCGCCTCTCGCATCTTTAACACATCCATACCGTCAACCGATTCAGAGGCCAGCTCGTAGGCACATGCTTTCGATGCTACGTTCTGAGATGACATGGCCCGTTCGAGGGAAGTGCCCATGCCGTACATATTGTTTTCGCAAATGTAAATGCACGGCAGTTTCCAAAGCTGGGCCATGTTCAGCGACTCATGAAATGCACCCTGGTTTACCGCGGCTTCGCCGAAGAAACAGAGGGTGACCTGATCCGTCTCTTTGTACTTGCATGCGAACGCCACGCCGGTCGCCAACGGAATCTGTCCGCCGACGATCGCATGCCCCCCGAGAAAATTCACATCCGCGTCAAACAAGTGCATCGAGCCGCCCTTGCCACGTGAACAGCCGCCGGCTTTGCCGTACAACTCAGCCATAACGGCTTCCGGCGAGATACCTTTCGCGATCGCCTGCCCGTGCTCGCGATAACTGGTGAGCACATAATCGTCCGGCCGCAGCACGGATATTGCGCCTACGCCTACGGCTTCCTGACCGATATAGAGATGGCAAAAGCCACCGATTTTTCCCAGGCTGTAGGACTCTGCGCACTTCTCTTCGAATCGCCGAAGCAGCAGCATCTGGTGAAATACCTTCACCAGGGTGTCGCGATCTTCGTCGAGTTGGGCTGCCGGCTCTTCGGGGCGATCAAGTACGCCGGCGCTGCCTGCGGGAGAGTTCTTAGGTCGGGTGTTACGCTCGGTCGGTTGGCTACTCATCTAGTCGCTGCTTGATCTAATGAATTGGCCAGCTTGAGCTGGCCGCGAATGATTGTGATTCCGAAACGATTGGGATTATACGCGAGACTATTGACGGTACAAAACGCACAAAAGAAACAGGCACGCCAGCCCGGAAGCATGACGTGCCTCTGAAAAGAGTTGTCGATTTATCCTTAGGTGTAATGATCGATTCAGGCGGGCGTTGGCAACGTGGACAGATTGTGAAGGTTCTTGCGCGCGTGCTTGTCACGTTGCATGTTGCGCGCTGCGGCGGTCAATAGCTCTTCAGTCGTCTCGCCGTGGTCCGGGAAACACGCAACGCCGACGCTGATACCCACACTGACTTTTTTGCCCTCTCTGACTGAGAACTGATGCTCAGAGACGGCCTTGACGATGCGCTCGGCGATACCTTCAGCCATCACCTGTGAAGCCATCGGCATGATGGCCACAAACTCATCGCCCGCATAGCGCGACAGGATGTCCATTTGGCGAAGTTCTTTGCGAATAACGCCCGCGATGCTGGCTAACAGCCGATCGCCAATCGCGTGGCCATATCGGTCGTTGATCGCCTTGAAATCGTCGACGTCCATGCTGATAACTGAGAGCGACTCGCGCCCTGAGCGCTCACATTCAGCGAGCCTCTGTTCCAGCATCATGTAGAAGCCGCGCGCGTTCGGGAGTTCCGTCAGCGGATCCGTAAGCGCGCTCTCCTTTGTCTTCTCAAATGTTAAAGCGTTGTTGAGCGCTGAGGCGGCATGTTGGGCAACAGATTCCAACAGGCGTACGTGCTCAGTCGTGTACGAGGTACGTCCTTTGGAATAGAGAGCGATCGCACCGAAAGCGCCGTCCTCTTTAATCAACGGTGACACCAGCACGCCGCGATAGCTGCGAGCAATTTCGTCAGGCATTCCAACAAGATCAAGTTCCGGCGATGAGTTGCACATCGAACGCGAGTTCGCAATCACCCAGCCGCTGATGCCGTCACCAATGTTGATGCGTCGCAATTTGAAGAGATCAGAGTGATCCCCCACTACGTGCATCGCGATTGCTTTGCCCGAACGATCGTCGACGATAAAGATTACGCAGGTGTCGAAGGGAACAATTGCCCGCAACTTATTCGATATCAAGGAAACCGTATCCTGGAGATTCAACGACGACCCAATCGTCTGGGCTATCTCATGAAGGGCGAAGACTTCGCGCTGCGCCTGCGTGATCGAGCGAAAGCCCTGACTGTCGTCCGGCGCGCCGAGAATATCAGACGCCAATCCTGCATCAGGCCGCGCCTTTGTCAGCAGGTCAATGTTTTCAGAAGCAACTTGCTCAGAAATGTCTTCGCGCGCGATCAAGTTATCAAATTCAGTCACGCAGTACCAGACATTTTTTGCAGCAACCCCAGCGAGTCTTCCCGCTTCATTCCCTTTCGATAAGGACGATCGCACCGCGTGGCATCGTAAAAATCAACCACCGAAATTATGCGGGCGACGAGTGGGATCCTCTCTGCGCGCAGGCCTTTGGGATATCCGCTGCCATCCCACTTTTCGTGGTGAAATCGTACGATGTCTTCGACCGGATACGGAAAATTTACTCGCTTCAGGATGTCACCACCAACGGTCGGATGGATCTTCATCTTCGCGAATTCTGCTTCAGTAAGCTTGCCGGGTTTGTTCAGGATGTATTCCGGCACTGCCAGTTTGCCAATGTCGTGCAGCAGCGCGCCGGCGACCAGCGCACGCAATTCCGACTCGGAAACCTTAAGCAGCCTACCCATCTCAGTCGCATAAATCTGTGTGCGGCGCACGTGACCATGCGTGGTCTGATCCTTAGCATCGATCGCGATCGCCAGCGACTCGATGGTGTTCATATGCAGATCAGCGATCTCTTCGATATAGCGGAGTTTTTCACCTTGCGCGCGTGTAACCTCGCTGACTCGCTTCTCATTGAATCGATACAATAAGTGAACGAGTGTGATGATCAGCGCGCCGACAAACAAAAAGGGAACGCCGGCACCGCGAATTGCCGAAAAAAACAACGCCGCGGAAGTGACGTTAGCAACCTGGGTAATGAGCGTCCAGATCAAACTCTCTGTTGAGACTTTGACGCGCTCCTTGCCCGAGGTCAGCGACGCAAAAGCGATCGTTCCAAAGGTGCTTAACGCATATTGGACAACTCCGAACACACAAAGGGGAAACAACAGGATGTCCAGCACCAGCCCGCGATCACCCGCGGATACTGCGCCTCCCGCCATCGTAACCAGCACACCTTTGTAAACCAACGAAGCAACGAACGTGGAAATAATCGTAGTACCAACCGCGAAGACTCTCGACCATTTCCCACTTACGGAAACGGACGCAATGAAGCCGACGATGGCCGCGAGAATGACTGATGGGCCGAAGCTGTTTGCCGGCGCCATCGTGTACATCATGACAGCCAGGAATATGAATGCGTCAGCGACCGATTTGTTGGTTTGGCTCGTTCCATCAGCGCTCGTGACCGCCACCGTGAAGCGACTGGATATCAGGGTCAAAATTACCAGAATCACGAGCGGCGCCAAGCCACTCCAGCCGAGCAGGGGCAGGCGCAGAGTGGTAACAAACCCTAACAGCAAAATGATGGCGCTAACGACGACGACAGCCGCCAGCAGCGATAGACTCTTCCAATTAAAATTTGACATGAACTTTTCCGAGATTTCGCGGGGGGCCCGAGTTGGGTGAGAAGCATTCACGCGATCAAGCGCGGCTTGCGATAACACGACAACGGCCAACATCGTTGGCCACGTAGAGAATAGCGACCCTGCTAACGTAAGTCAACGCTTTTTTCGGTAGGGTGGCAAAACCAGTGGTTTGTTTACGAGAAGTAGTTGCTCCGACACGCTTATCGGCCGATGCCAGCGGCTATTTGCCGCCGTATTTCCTCTTCAGAATAGGCAGGAGTTTGACATGTTTGCGCCTGACAGACGTAAGCGGTTGGTTGTCGGTCCACGGTGTTTCGTCCCCGGAAGAGTGGGATTAGATCGGCGGCGCGATCAAACTGTTCCCTGCAAGTCGCGATGACCCGATTGGGTATATAGTCCTGCCAGAGACCTCGCGCGAGTTCCTCGAAACGCGCATCCCCGTGGTTTCCCACGATTACAATCTCCAGCGGCGACGAAAGGTAGAAGTCCAACGCCGTCAAGGCAAATCCAAAAGCCGATGGATACCTGCGCATCTGATCGGTCGAGAGCCGGAGCACGGTCGTAGCGCGGCGACGACACTCATCATTTGCGATGAGCGCGGATAGTCTGAGAAGTGCGAAGGCTGCCAGCGAATTTCCGGAAGGTGTAGCATTATCGAGCCACTCCTTAGTGCGAACAATCAGCTGCTCGTGCGTTTGGCCCGTGAAAAAGAACCCGCCGGATTCATCATCCCAAAACTGATCGATCATCTTATTGGTGAGCATGTTTGCGCCTTCGATCCATGCAAGTTCACCAGTTGCTTCATACAACGAAATCAATCCATCGATTAGGCTCGCGTAGTCTTCGAGATAGCCATTCAGTTTCGCTTGACCGTCTTTGTAGGTTCTGAGCAGCAGGCTATCGCGCTGCAGATCCGTAAGGAGAAATCTGGCGTTGGATCGAGCGATTTCACGATAATCCGCACGGTCCAAAATTGCCGACGCCTCAGCGAAACTTGCCAGCATCAGCCCGTTCCAGGCTGTGAGGATCTTTTCATCGCGTCCCGGCTTTACGCGCCGTTCCCGAATTTCGAAAAGCTTCTGCCGGCCATCTTCAATAAGCTGGCGCGCCCGATCAACGGTGATGTCGTGCTTGCGTGCGACTTCATCCAACGACGCGTTCACGCGCAAAATGTTTCGTCCTTCGAAGTTGCCGCCGTCAGTGATGTCATAGTAATCGCAAAAGACTGATGCATCGCGATCGCCCAACGCGCTGTTAACCTCAGCGCGAGACCAAACAAAGAACTTTCCTTCTTCGCCTTCCGAATCAGCATCCTGACTTGAATAAAAGCCGCCTCGCGCGTCTGTCATTTCGCGCACAACATAATCGAGGGTCTGTTCGGCGGTGCGCCTCGCGGATTCATCTTTCGTGATTTGATAGATGTGCAAATACAGGCGTGAAAGAAGCGCGTTGTCATACAGCATCTTCTCAAAGTGTGGCACCAGCCATTTAGCATCGACGGAGTAACGATGAAAGCCACCACCAAGTTGATCGTACATTCCACCCTCGGCCATCTTACGGGCCGTGTGTTTCACCATCTCGAGCGCATCTTCCGATCGGGTCCGATAGTATGTGTGCAAAAAAAACTCAAGTGTCATCGCCGGGGGAAATTTTGGGGCGCCGCCAAATCCGCCGTTGACTTCATCGTAGTTCTTGGCAATCCGGCGATAAGCGCTCTCCAGAATTTCCGGAGTGAGCAGATCGCGCGACTCTTCGGCTAATCCGATCCTTCGCAGCTCGCCCAACATAGAGGTGGCAGTGTTTGCCACCTGGTCTGGCTGCGATCGATATGCCTGGGCGACGCTGAGCAAGACGCGCGGAAAGCCGGGCATATTATAACGGTCGTCCGGTGGGAAATAAGTGCCTCCATAAAACGGAACGCCCTCGGGCGTAAGGAACATCGTCATGGGCCATCCGCCTTGCCCCGTCATCATCTGGACCGCGGTCATATAGATCTGATCGAGGTCCGGCCGCTCTTCGCGATCAACCTTAATATTGATGAAGTTTTCGTTCATTAAGCGCGCAATCTCTTCATTTTCAAACGACTCATGTTCCATCACGTGGCACCAGTGACAGGCAGAATAGCCGATACTGAGTAGTATCGGTTTATTCTCAGCGCGTGCCTTTTCCAAAGCTTCATCTCCCCACGCATACCAGTTGACGGGATTGTGCGCGTGCTGAAGCAGGTAGGGACTGGTCTCGTTGATTA
>QHXH01000160.1 GCA_003222855.1 Acidobacteriota bacterium | reverse complement strand
ACGATCGCGGGTCCTTCACAATAGTAGTCTTCACCCTTTACAAGGGCAGGTGGCGATGTCATCGCAGGGTTGAAGATATCCGCGCCCGGTTTTGGCAGTCTGGCAATTGCCTCGCTCAAACACGCAGGACAAAGGCAATCTTGATCCCCATCAGCAACTAAGGAGACGCGTGGCAGCGCCTCACACCAGCAACCCTGTTCGCCAAACGTGGGACCGCATGTAAAATCTGCTCCACAGTTTGAGCACTTCTTAGATTTCATACCGATTTCAAAGTACGGCCTGTGATGCTTCCTTTAAGGTAAAGCGACCTTCATAGAGAGCCTTACCGACAATCACGCTGTCAACACCGAACGCGCTTAGCTCATTAAGTCGCTTAATGTCGTTAAGTGATGAAACGCCACCCGAGGCCGTTACTTTCAGACCAGATTCCCGAACCAACAATAGAGTTTGTTCGATGTTGACACCGGCGAGCATGCCATCGCGTGCTACATCCGTATAGATGATCCGTTCTACTCCCGCTTTGGCAACTTCGTGAGCCAGTTCAACTGCTCGAATTTTTGCTTCTCGCTCCCATCCGCGCACCATGACCTCACCATCTCTGGCGTCGATTCCTACGGCAATACGATCGCTGCCGAAGCTGCGCACGAGTTCTTTCAACGTTTCTGTCGACTCCACTGCCAGCGTGCCGATAACAACTCTCGTGACTCCGAGTTTGATTACCCTTTTGACGTCGGCAAGACTGCGCAATCCTCCTCCGAACTGTACAGGTATTTCAATTGCCTGAATAATCTCGCCAAGCAGTCGCCGGTTAGTAGAGGGGTCATCGGAAAAGGCGGCGTCGAGGTCAACGACGTGCAGCATGCGAGCGCCGTCGCTTTCAAAACTTCTCGCAACCTCGATCGGATCTCCTTCATAGATGATGGCCGCGTCCTTCCGGCCCTGAGTCAGACGCACGCATTTCCCTTGCTGAAGATCAATCGCGGGAATGATCAGCATTAACTTTTCTCAGCCTTCTCGATCACCGCCATGACTGACTCGAACAGCTTTCCATTAGTCGAGATCGCGTTGCCACCATGGATAGTTCTCTGCCCTTTCCAATCAGTAAATGTTCCCCCAGCCTCTTCAAGAATAGGAAGCAGGGCCGCACAGTCCCAAACGTTCATGATTGGATCAAGCATGATGTCGGCGCGGCCAGTGGCGACGAGGATATGTCCGTAAGCATCGCCCCAAGTGCGGCGGGCCTGGACTTGTCGCTGAAGGATTTCCGCTGCGCGACCAAATCCATACTGCTCACAGACGCCAAAATCCGTTGCGAGCAGTAAAGCCTCGTCAAGAGACCCGGTCGAAGAGACACGCGCCGGATCATCATTCCAGAAACAACCAACGCCGCGCGCACCGTAAACAAGCTCATCAAGCGCCGGAAAGCTGACGACTCCGAGCAGCGGCTTACCGCCAATTTCCAACCCGATTAACACTCCGTACAACGGTACTCCGTGAACGAATGAATAGGTGCCGTCGATCGGATCCAGAATCCAGCGGCAATTTGATCTACCGGGTTTCTCGCCTTCTTCTTCACCGAGAATCGCGTCATCAGGAAACGCTTTTTCGATGCTTGCGCGAAGATATTTTTCCGTTTCGCGATCCGCCGCCGTCACGAAAGAATTGTCAGCCTTGCGTTCGGCCACAAACGATCCTTTAAAGTGACGACGGGTGATCTCGCCGGCATCGCGAGCAAGTTCCACCGCAAAATCCAGGAGGGCTTTAAGTTCGGACGCTTGAGGGATCACTCGACATCCCTCTTCTTTCCGCGGCTTACTAACTCACCGCGAATCTGCTCCAGGGTCACACCGCGCTCAACGATAAGCACGATCAAGTGATAGAGAAGGTCAGAAGCTTCTTTAACGAGAACCGCCCGATCATCATTCTTTGCCGCAATGATAGTCTCGCTGGCTTCTTCGCCAACTTTCTTGAGTATTTTGTCCAGACCCTGATCGAAGAGATAAGTTGTGTAAGAGCCTTCAGGCCTGTCACGCCTTCTCGATTCGACCAGCGCGTAGAGATCGTTGAGCACGGTGCCAAGATCGGACTCTTTGTCCACGATCTTTTCGTGCAGGCTATCCGCCTCTTGAAGGGCATTGTGAAAACAGGATGGGTTACCGGTGTGACAAGCAGGACCGTTGGGTTTGACCAGAACCGTGAGCGAATCGCTATCGCAATCGACGAGAATATCCACAACGCGCTGGGTGTGGCCGGATGTCGCGCCCTTATGCCACAGACTCGAACGCGAGCGCGACCAGAACCACGTCTCGTTTGTCTCGATAGTTCTTTTGAGGCTCTCGGCATTCATATAAGCGAGCGTCAACACTTGCCGTGTGGTGGCGTCCTGGACGATGGCTGGAACGAGACCCTGCTCATCAAACTTAATTTCCCCGATCTGAATTTTCATCTCACAACCACTCCTCGCTGGCGCAGGTAATTCTTCACGTCCGCAATCTTGTAATGACCAAAGTGAAAGAGTGACGCAGCCAGCACAGCGCTGGCGCCGCCTGTGGTCAATGCTTCGTAAAAATGTTCGAGCTTCCCCGCGCCCCCAGACGCGATTACCGGAATGCGAACGTTATCGGATATCGCCCGCGTCAGGTTAATGTCGTATCCGTCTTTCGTGCCATCGCGGTCCATACTGGTCAAAAGAATCTCTCCCGCCCCGAGTTCCTCAGCCCGGGCGGCCCAATCAAGCGCATCCAGCCCGGTGGGGCGGCGGCCGCCGTGCGTGTAGACCTCCCAGCCTTTGCTCGCGTCGTTCGCATTGCGCCGTCGCGCGTCGATTGAAACGACCACGCACTGCGAGCCGAATGTTTCCGCGCCTTCTTTGATTAACTCCGGCTGCTCGATCGCTGCGGTGTTAAGCGAAACTTTATCAGCGCCCGAGCGCAGCACCGCGCGGACATCTTCCAATGACCGCAATCCTCCGCCGACCGTGAAAGGAATGAAGACTTGGTCGGCAACTCGCCGGACGAGTTCGGCAACGATGTCGCGCTTTTCAGAAGAAGCTGTAATGTCCAGAAACGTCAGCTCGTCAGCGCCCTCGGCGTCATACCTTACAGCCTGTTCGACCGGATTGCCCGCATCTGTCAGCGAGATGAAACGAATACCCTTCACCACGCGGCCTCGATCTACGTCCAGACAAGGTATGATTCGTTTTGCCAGCATGATCGATCGGCCACAGAGGCTCAGAGACACAGAGAACTATTAGGTTTCAATTTTTGCTATCTTGCCCGCTTCGCATTGCTGTTGTTTTCTCTGTGGCTCTGTGGCTTATACTCGCGCAAAGTTTGATAGCAAACGCAATCCAGCCGCCTGACTCTTTTCCGGATGAAATTGCACGCCGCAAAGATTCTCGCGCGCGACCACGGATGCGTACGGCAAACCGTAATCAGTCTCGCCCAGGATGACTTCGTCTTCCGCGGGCTCGCAATAGTAGGAGTGCACGAAATAGAAAAATTCGGCGTCTTCTATTCCCTCAAACAAAGGATGCGCAACTCGCTGCCGGATCCGGTTCCACCCAACGTGGGGCACAACCAGGTCCTCTGAGAAACGACGAACGCGGCCCGGCAAGAGTCCGAGGCCACGCGTCGTGCCAAACTCTTCAGATTCCTCAAAGAGCATCTGCATGCCGACGCACACGCCGAGCAAAGGAATGCTCTCGGCGACACGCTCGCGTACTAGTTCGTCGAATCCGCGTTCAGTAAGAGCGTTCATACAGGCAGCGAAGGCGCCAACTCCCGGCAGCACCAAACGGTCGGCGCCGTACAAGACGCGCTCATCCGAACTCACGACCGCGGCGCAGCCGGTCGCGCCAAATGCTTTCTCAACCGAACGCAGATTGCCGACTCCGTAATCGATGATGGCTACTTGCGGCACTACTCTAGAGAACTCCCTTCGTGCTCAAGACACCGGTGATGCGCGGGTCACGCGCGACGGCCTGGCGCAAGGCGCGCGCTGTGGCTTTGAATGTGCCTTCGAGAATGTGGTGTGTGTTGCGCCCACGTAAACAGTCGATATGCAAATTGAATTTCGCTGTCTCAGCAAACGATCGCCAGAAGTGTTCCGCCAGCTCAACTGAAAAGTTCCCGATCTTCCCTCGTCGTGTCTGCACTTCATAAACCAGATAGAAACGCCCGGAGAGATCGATTACCGAACGACATAAAGCTTCATCCATCGGCACGATTGCTTCGCCACAACGTTTGATGCCTAACTTCTCGCCGAGCGCCTCAGTCAAAGCCTGACCGAGCGTGATCGCGATATCTTCAACCGAATGATGGTCGTCGATTTCCAGGTCGCCCTGGCAGCTGACTTCCAGGTTGAACAGCCCATGCTTGGCGAACAACTCGATCATGTGATCAAGAAAAGGCAGGCCAGTGCTGATGCGTGAACGGCCATCGCCATCGAGGTTGAGCTCAACCCGCACGTCAGTCTCTTTCGTCTGGCGCTG
>QHXH01000159.1 GCA_003222855.1 Acidobacteriota bacterium | reverse complement strand
ACGTCAGTGCTGGCACGCGTTTCTGAGCGGTATCGGTATTTTCTCGTCGACGAATTCCAGGACACAAATGGTTTGCAGCGCGACTTGTTGACTAAGCTCGCGCTTGGGCGCGGGACGAACCTGTTCATCGTCGGCGATCGGAAGCAATCGATCTATGGGTTCCGCGGCGCAGACGTCGATGTTTTCAGTGAGATGACGGCGACCATGAAGAATGCGGGCGGCGCAGAGCAGCCTTTGCAACTTAATTTTCGCAGCCAAAAACCGCTCATCGATTCCTTGAATTTTCTATTCGCAAAGATTTTCCAATCCGGTCCGGACGTGCCGAGCGACGAGCTGAGCGAATTAGGTTACGTCGAGCACCAGCCAGGCGTGGCCGTCCGCGAGCTGGAACATGATCCACCCCACGTTGAATTTCTTCTGAGCGCGGTACAGGAAGACGAGGATAAAGACGTTTCCGGAAAATATCGGTCCAGCAGCTTCGCAGCGCACGAGCGCGACGCTGAGCAGGTTGCCGCCCGAATAAGAGCTCTTGTAAAGACTGGGAGCGCAGAAATCCTGTCTGCAAATCAGAACGGCAGGCAAGATGCCTGCGCTCCCAGGTACAAAGACATCGCGATTCTGCTGCGCGCGTTCACCGGCGTGTGGACTTACGAAAGCGCTCTGCGGCGCGCCGGCATTCCTTACTTGACCGTTCAGGGAAAAGGCTTTTATCAACGCGAAGAGATAACGGACCTAATCCAACTGCTTCGTTTTCTGGACAACACCACTGATGAATTAGCACTCGCGGCAATTTTGCGATCGCCGCTGGGTGGCATTTCTGACAATGCGTTGTTGGCGCTGCGCTGCGCGCCATGGATTGATGAGGAAGGTGAGCCGACGCGTTTACATCGCCGGAATTTGCTGCGCGCGTTGCGCCGTCACCGCGAAATCAAATTAATTGACACGGACGAGCATGTCGCCCTGGACCGCGTAGCGCTGTGGATCGACTCAATGATTGCGCGGCGGAATCGATATAGCATTGCCGATCTGCTGCGTTACGCAGTTTCTTCATCCGAGTTCCTGACGGTAATCGCTGCGAATTTTGATGGCGCGCAGCGCGTCGCCAACGTCGAAAAACTGTTCCGTCTGGGGGAACAGTTCGAGAAATCAGGACATTTGATTCGCGATTTTGTTCATTACGTCGAAGAGTTTGAAGCGATTGGCGGCCGCGAAGGCGAGGGCCAGATGGACGAGTCGGCAAATGTGGTGCGCTTGATGACGATTCATCAGGCGAAGGGTTTGGAGTTTCCGATCGTGATCATTCCAGATCTTCATCGCGAACCGAATCGCCGCGAAGCCGCTTTCATTCTCGATCGGCATAAGGGGATGAGCGTCCGCGTTCCCGACGGCCGCGGACGTTCGGTGCGCGGGGCGCTGTTTAACGATTTGAGTCAGCGCAATCGCTGGCGCGAAGACTTTGAGAGCATGCGGGTGCTTTACGTCGCGGCCACGCGTGCCAGGGATCGATTAATTTTTTCCGGCGCAGTCGATCGCAAGAGTCTCGAGAACCTGGGCAAGAGCGAGCGACTGTGGGTCGCGTGGCTTTGGCGAGCGTTAAGTCTGGAGCAATACACTCAAAGCGGCGTAATAAAAATTAGCGACGAAGCTCAGATTCAAATCACTATCAATCGTGACGCTCAAAGCGATCAAGCATTAAGCGCATCCCCGAAGACAACAGTTGAAGAAAAAACATTCGACGCGTCGCGTCCTTTTGCCGAAGCATTTCCGTTGCTTCGCCCGATTGCGGCGCAACGCGGCCAGGTTCTGCGCCGTTTCACGGTAACGCAGCTAATCAATTTTCAACGTTGCGCCCGCCAATACTATTTCGATCGAATGCTGCATACGCCCGGCGCCGAAGAGCGCTTAGTGTGGAATGACGCTGAGGCGCCGGAACCGCCGGCAAATCTGACCGCGACACTAAAGGGGGCGGTCATCCATCGCTTCTGCGAAACGTATCGCGAAGGAGAAGACGTCGACACGCGACTGAGCGCAAGCTTCAATGATGTGCTGTCGCAGCGACAGGCTGAGCTGGTCGGCCGCGCATTCGATATCGACACGACAGAAGCAGTGCGCGCGCTCCTGCCGCTGGCAGAGAATTATTTAAAGAGCGATGTCTTCAGGCGAGTTTCCGAGCTGCAAAGAATGAATGCCGACAATTCGCAATTCGCAATTAGCAATCCGCAATCGAGTCCGGGTCTTTGGAGCGAGTTGCGCTTTCGTTTGCGGCGGCCATTGGGACTTCTGACCGGCACAATCGACAAATTGCTTATCAGACCTGCTGAGAAGGGCGATGGGGTTGATATTGAGATCATCGACTTTAAGACGAATCGTTTTCCTCGTCCGTCGCAACGACGATCCAGCGGCGGAGAACGCGCTGCCATGGCGGCAAAAAATATTTCGGCCGTCGCGGCCCGTGCCGTTACGTCAAGCTCGCAGGGCCTGCTGAATTTTGAAGCAGCGGCGGCGGAATCCGCGGTTGATGACCTTGCGATGGAAGTGTTGGAAGAGCCGGACGCTCCCCTGGAACAACGAATCAAGACAGCCGCGGACGATTATCAATTACAGATGCAGGCGTACGCCTTGGCGCTGCGGGAACTGCTACCGGCTAATGTTTCCTTGCAATCGTTGCGCGCGACACTTCATTTCATCGATCCGAATGTCGAGGTTGCCGTCGCCGCGGCACTACTGGATCGTGAAATGTGCGTCAATGCCATCGACGATGCGATGAACACGATCGCTCGGTTGGACGGCACGCTCGATGCCGATCGGTTTCCGCCTTTACCGGCGACGCACTGTCGCTTGTGCAACTTCCAGGATTTATGTCCGGCGGGACGCGAGTGGTTGCGGTTACAACAAATCGGTTTACCCTAAAGACACGAAGGGCACTAAGAACGGTCGGCAATATGCTAACGCCTACACGGTTAATTCCTTCTTTATGACTTCGTGTCTTAGTGGTGAATCTTCTCACCATACTTTCGCCATAAACACTCGAAGTTGCGCCCTCCCTCAACGGTCGGGCTACTGCCCCGCTTCCCCTACTCGCCAAACTGTCCTACTTCGCGTATAAAGCTTCGCGCAGAGGAGCTATCCAAATGATCAGGATCAAATCATTTGACGGCGGAGAGATCGATGCATACATCGCGTTGCCGGCGGCGGGCTTCGGCCCGGGCATCGTTGTCTTGCAGGAGATTTTCGGTGTCAATCAATTCATGCGCGACGTTTGCGACTGGTATGCAGCGCATGGCTTTGTGGCGATATGTCCGGATCTGTTTTGGCGGCAGGAAGCCGGCGTTCAATTAACGGATCAAACAGAGGCTGAAGTCGGAAAAGCTTTTCAGCTTTATCAGGGCCTCGATATCGCGAAAGCTGTTGAAGACTCAGCCGCCGCGGTTGATTCTCTTCGCAAACACCCCGCATGCAGCGGCCGCGTCGGCGCCGTTGGTTTTTGTTTGGGAGGGAATCTCGCGTGGCTGTTATCTGTCCGTTTCAAACCTGATTGTGCTGTCGGTTACTACGGCGTCGGCATCGAAAAGACTTTGAATGAAGCGTCTGGGCTGGCGTCGCCGTTGATACTTCATATCGCCGGTAAGGACGATCATTGTACGCCGGAAGCGCAGAAACAAATCCACGCTGCGCTGGATTCGAATCCGCTGGTGACGATTCATGAATATCCTGATTCGGAACACGCTTTTAGTCGGCGAGGCCGCCATTATGATGCGGACGCGGCTGAGCTTGCGCACCTGCGCAGCCTGGAATTCTTTGTGCGTAACCTTGCCGGTGAGGGCTTTGCGAGTGCGCAGAAATCGCTTTCCGATCGTTGGGACGAGCACGTCAAATATGAATTCGCTACGCGTGACACGGAAGCTACTCTGAAAACGATGGTCGGCGATGCTTACGTCAATCACGTGCCCGTACTAACCGGCGGCGTCGGCCAACAGCAATTGCGCGAGTTCTACTCCCAAAGATTCATTCCCCAGATGCCGCCGGACACTTCGATGACGCCGGTATCACGCACGATCGGCCTCGATCGAGTCGTCGACGAAATGGTTTTTGAATTTACGCATACGATCAAAATGGACTGGATGCTGCCGGGCGTGGAGCCGACGAACCGGCATGTGAAAATTCCGCTAATCGTGGTGGTCCATTTTCGCGACGGTAAGCTGGCGCATGAACACATCTATTGGGACCAGGCGTCGGTTCTGGTCCAGCTCGGACTAATTGATGCGACGAACCTGCCGGTCGCCGGTGTTGAGACGGCCGAGAAAGTTTTAGATCCTAAATTACCGGCCAATGAATTGATGAATCGGTGAGGTATCGTAGTTTTATTCACACACGGCTTCAGCCGGGCATTAGAAATGCCTCTGGATTTTTAGCGTAACCGTTTCAACGGTTTCTTGTAACGCCCTTTAACTTTGAATTGAAAAACTCTAAGGAAACCGTTGAAACGGTTTTCATAATTCATGCCGCAATTGGTCACCCGGTTGAAACCGGGTGAGAATGAGAACGACGAATGCCACTGTCGAATTCCAGCAATTCAAATTCAACATCTCAATCCCCGGACATCGTCTCTCGTCTGCGTCGTGATCTGGGCACGGTTGAATCGTACGCAGCGCTAATCGGCATTCTGATTGGCGCGGGCATTTTCAAAGTGACGAGCCAGGCGTGGTCGCTAACTGGCCCCAGCGTCATCCTTGGTTATGCAGTGCTGATGCCGGCGATCCTCGCCACCTCGATCCCATACGCAGCGTTCGTCTCCACCTCACTAGGCAAAGAGCCGGGGGGAGAATACCTGCACATCTCGCGCACCTTTGATGGATATGCGATCGCGTATATCGGCTCATAGCTGAAGATCATCGCTTACATCGGCGCCGGCGCTTATCTGGCGAGCGCTCTGGCCGACTACATCATCGAGTTGAGCGGGCGCCGTCTCAGTGGCGAGTTCGCACATCCTGCTCGGCGTTTCGATCTTTGTCCTGGTTATTCCCGGCTTGTTTGCGATTCATCCAGCGAACTACTCGCCTTTCATCACGCACGGCACAACGGGCTTTGCGTTGAGTCTCGCACCGATTTTCTTTTCATATGCCGGCTTTGAATCGCTGGCCCAGACCGCCGGTGAAACGAAAGACAGCACACGGCGCTTGCCGCTGGTTTTTCTAAAAGGAGTTACCGCGACGGCGCTGATTTTTATCGCGATGTCGGCGGTTGCGTTTGGTGTTTTGCCGGGGGCGCGCCTCGGCGCCAGCAGCGCGCCTATGACCGAAGTGGCGTCGGTTTACTTGCCCTGGGGGGCGGCGATCATCGTGACGCTCGGCGCGATCATGGCAATCACCACGTCATTAAATCCAACGCTGATTGTCCCCTCGCGGCTCGCGCTAATTTTTGTCGAGGATCGTTTGGCGCCACACTGGCTGGGGTTTGTCAGCCGGCGCACGGCGACTCCCATAGTCTCCCTGACATTGAATCTGGCGGCTTGTCTGATACTGGTAATCAGCAAGCAACTTTCACTTGCTTTGAACATTGCTGTGTTTGCTTTGGTGTTGCTTTACTGTCTGCACAGTATCGCGTTTCTGATGCTGCCGCGCTGGAACCCAAAATTGTATGCAGAGATAAGTCTTACCCTGCCGCGCTGGCTGATGACTTTTGCGGCGCTGGTTTCAGTTGTTTCGATGGGCGTGCTGATTGCTGTGCAAGTAGTACAGGACATTCAAACGCTGATGACGCAAAGCTTGAAAGAGAGGATTGCGCAACATTCACTAACGAGCCTGGAGCTGGCAGTGTTATGGTCTGTCGTCGCGGCGCTGCTGTATGTTTTGGCACGCTGGCGGCGGACGTAGCGCAAATTGATAATTTGCCTATTTGTTTAGGTCGAAAAACTCAAGTTAACAACTTGCGCTACATGTAT
>QHXH01000158.1 GCA_003222855.1 Acidobacteriota bacterium | reverse complement strand
TGCCGCGAGCAGATCGGCTTTCGATCCCATCATCGACCCGAGAATCGTTAGGTGACGATAGAACACATGCCGCAGATCCGTGCGCGCATCAAAGCCGCTGGTCGCGCCGCACGTCACCAGCCGCCCACCTTTCTTTAGCGACAGAATCGAGCCCGCCCAGGTCGTTTCGCCCGTGTGCTCGAACACGACATCAACGCCACGGCCCTGCGTCAGTCGCTTGACCTGCTTGGGCCAATCGTCCATCGAATAATTAATCGTTTCATCAGCGCCGAGTTCGCGCGCTTTCGCAAGTTTCTCATCCGAACTGGCTGTGGCGATCACGCGCGCCCCCAGCAGTTTCGCGATTTGAATTCCCAGAGAACCCACGCCGCTGCCCGCTGCATGAACCAGGACATCTTCGCCTGGCTGCGCCTGCGCGCGCGTTACCAGCATGTGCCAGGCGGTTAAAGTGACTAGCGGCAGGGCAGCCGCCGCTTCCCAACTCAAATTCTTCGGCTTCGGAATTACATTGACGCCCGGTACCGCGACGAACTCTGCGTATCCACCATCGCGTCGATAGCCGACGATGTCATATTCATCGCACATGTTGACGCGGCCCGCGAGACATTCCGGACAATGACCACATGAGACGCCGGGTTGGACCATCACTTCGTCGCCGGCTTTGGTCCATGTCACCAAGTCCCCAACTTCGCGCACCACGCCCGCTACATCACACCCAAGAATGTGCGGCAGCGGAATTTTGATTCCCGGCAAACCGTTCCGCACCCACACATCGAGATGATTCAGCGCGCAGGCGCGCACCTCGACGAGAACTTCATTGGCTTTGATTTGAGGATTAGGAACTTCGCCAACCTGGAGAACTTCAGGCCCGCCGTGTTGTGAGAAGATGATTGCGCGCATTTACTCTTTACCCGAACACTTTCTATTTCAACTCAACATCGACTGCTTCAAAGCGCGTCTTGCCGACATTCTTGACCGAATGCGTGACTGCGCCCGCGCGCCATCTTACATCGCCGAGCGGAAGACTCAGCTTGTCGGCTGGTTTCTTTCCCTCCGTCGTTATTTCAATCTCGCCCGAGGTTAGCGCAATCGACAAACCGGCGAACACGTGCGTGTGCATCGCGGTTGATTGGCCCGGCTCGAGCGTCACGCGAAACACGCGCACCCTTTCATTTTCCAGCACCGGTGTGCGTGTGATTGGATACTTCGGTGATTGTTCCTGCGGACCCGGTGATTTCAGCAGCTCGATCGTCAAATTATGAAACGGAGTCGCACCCGTGTTAATCGCGCGATGCACATAAGTCGCTTTGGCGAACCGCACTTCGCCGAACTTCCACTGTGCTTCGGCCGGCGCAGCGGTGGCGCTCTCAAGCCGCAAGTTAGCATCGGCAAACGTGACCACGACGTTGTCGTTCCGATGGACATGCCACAAAGTCGCTTCGCCGGCAGGAACGGTTACATCCCAGATGCGCACGAACTCGTTTTCGAGTTTAGGATGGTGATGTGCCTCGCCGCTGATTTCAACCGGAGATTGCGGCGAGTTGGATTGGGAGAGCGTCGCCGGATGAATGGTAGCGAGTACACACAAAGTCACCAGTAGAATCTTCATAGCACTCCTTTTAAGTTTTTGCTTGGACCTGGAAGACGGGGCAGTAGCCCGACCGTAAGGGAGGGCGTTCTTGCGTGACTTTACGCCCTCCCTTACGGTCGGGCTACTGCCCTGGACCCTTTTCGTAGCGCACGCCCGGCCAATACCCCTGTGAAAGCTCCGTTCTCAACCGCAATCCTTCCGTTTACGATCACAAACTTCATTCCGACTGCCAATAGCTCGGGCTGTTCGTAGGTCGATCGATCGGAAACGGTCTTTGGATCGAAAACGATCACGTCAGCGAAATACCCTTCACGAATCAATCCGCGCTCGGGAATTCGAAACCACTCGGCCGTTAAGGCGCTGCTGTTACGCACGGCAAACGGCAAAGAGATCAGTTTCGTTTCAAAGACATACTCATGCAGCTTTTTTGGAAACGTGCCGTACTTGCGCGGGTGACCAGTCGAGCCGTCTGAGCATGTCATGACGAACTTCTCTTTCATGAAACGGCGGATGTCTTTTTCGTTCATGTTGAAGGAAGCAACGCCGGCGCCGCCGGTAGTCTTGATTACTTCGAGCGCGGCTTCAACGGGTGACTTGTTCATCTCCTGCGCGATCTGATTCAAACGCTTGCCGACTAGAGTCCGATCGCGCGCATCGACTATGAGCAACGATTCCGCGCCGCCACGACCGCGAAGATTCTCCTGCATTTCCGCAATTAACTTTGGGCGGATCTGCGGATCGTCAATCCGTTTGAGCAGCTCGGCGCGGCCCCCAACTTCGGCCCAACGCGGAATTAGGGAAGCCTGCAAACTTGTGCCTGACGCGGTGTAGGGATATTGACAAGCGCTGGCGGTAACACCTTCGGAGTTTGCTGTCTTGATCAAGTCGATCGCTCGTTTGCTTTGGCTCCATGAATCCGGACCCAGCGCTTTGATGTGCGAGACATGCACCGGAATCTGTGCCTCGCGCCCAATGCGAATGGTTTCCTTGATAGCACCGAGCAAGCCAATCCCGGCCGAGCTTTCCGATCTCATGTGTGTGTCGTAAATGCCGCCTTTGGCTGCCGCCACCTTCGCCAACTCGATCACTTCTTCGGTCTTCGAGTAACTTTGCGGCGCATAGTAAAGACCGGTCGATAATCCGAAAGCACCTTCATCCATCGCGCGCGCCACGAGTTGCTTCATCTCTTCAAGCTGCGCCGCGTTTGGTTGCGCGTCTGTTGGCCCGAGCACTTTGGTACGAATCGTGCCGAAGCCCGCGAGCAGTATGCCGTTTGTGCCAATGCCTTGTTCATCCCACTTGCGTAGCGTGTCGCCAACGTTTAGGACGCTGCCGCCGTCATTGCCGGTGATGACCGTGGTCACACCTTGCATTAGGTAAGCCTGATTGCTCTTGCTTTGCTCATTCGAAAGATCGGCAAGCGTGTGCGTATGCGCATCGATGAAACCGGGAGCGACGATTAGACCTGTCGCGTCAATGGTGCGCAACGCTGTGATGTGAGTTTTATCAGCATTGCCGACGAAAACAATTCGATCGCCGCTAATTCCCACATCGGCGGTGCGGGCCTTCTTACCCGACCCATCTACCAGCTGACCGTGCATTATCAGAAGATCAATTTGCTGAGGCTGAACGGACTGCGATCGCGCATGCACCGAGGTCAGTACCATCCGCGTAAGCGGATGGGCCAAGGCAGCTACTAACGCGACCGCGGTCGCGATGCGAAGTATCAGAGCCTTCCTCAGTTGTTTTGATAATTGGCGATTCAGTAACAAGGCGGCCGTGATTATAGTTCCAGCTTCGGAAACATGCTACTTTTTCGCACGCCGGGCTGATTCACAAAAGAAGGAACTTTTACTGTTCGGTTGCTA
>QHXH01000157.1 GCA_003222855.1 Acidobacteriota bacterium | reverse complement strand
TGGCCCAAGCGGTGATCGAAACTTACCAGAGTCTGGCGCTAGCGATCGCGCAACGCCGCGCGGCTGAAGGAAACCTGGCGGCGGCTGAAGAATTCGAGCGGATCACGGCGCTCTTATTGAGCGGCGGAGAAGTCGCACCGGTCGATCTCACGCGCGCGCAATTGCAAACCATCCAGCGCCGCGACGAGCTCGAACGTGCACGGGTGAATGAAGAAGTGGCCGCCGGATCTCTGCGCGTACTCGTCGGTTATGACTTCACGCGCCCCGTTGGCACAACTGATTTGGCACTTGCGTTGCCGACCGATTCTGAATATCAGCAATTCAAGCCCGACGACGTCGCTCGCCGGCCTGAATTCACACAGTTGGACCAACAGCTTCGAGCCGCGCGCCAGGAAATCAAGATTGCGCGTGCGGATCGTTTGCCGGCGCTAACCTATTCGATGAACGGCGGCTTCGACACTGATTCGTTGAAAGGGCCGGGCCTCCGGGAACACACCGGCGTCTCGGCGGCGGTGAGCCTCACGATTCCGATTTTTGATTGGGGCGCGACCCGCAGTAAGGAACGGCAAGCAAACCTGCGCGTGCAAGTCGCCGAGAACGAACGCAAGATCGCCGTCAGGGGATTTACCCAACAGTTTTATGCGGCGCGGGCCCAGGCTGCCAATGCCGCGGCGCGAATCGCGCTGGCGCGGGAAGGGGTAACTAAAGCGCAGGATAATTTGTCCGCGTCAATCGCGCGCTATCGCGCCGGTGAAGCACAGATCGTCGAAGTCACCGACGCGCAAACAACGCTCGTGGCCCAACGAACCGCGTTGTCCCAGGCAATCTTTGATTATCAAATTGCGCTCGCGCGATTGAGACAGGCGACAGGGCAGTGATGAGAGTGTCAGAAGCCCGCGCGTAAGCAAGGGCAATTGTTATCGATCTGGCCCTCCCTGACGGTCGGGCTTCTGACACGGTAATTATGCGTGAAAAGAACATGAGCCAGGACCCAGACAACCTTAACGCCAACGGTGCGCCGGCCGACGCGTTTGCGATCGAAGCAACTCGCGTTCAGGAGCAGAGAGTTCGCCGGCGAAACACTATTCTGATTATCGCGGCGATCGCCCTTGTGATCTTTGGCCTGACAATTCTGATCATTTGGCGTTGGAAAAAATCAAAGGCCGAATCTGAAGCCGAAGTCACGCCTGTCGTTAGCGTGAAAGTCGCTAAGGCCGAACCAGGCAGCATCGCCGCTCAAATCATCGCCGTCGGCACGATCTGGCCGCGCGAGAAAGCCGACGTGGGCGCGAAGATTAGCGCGCAGATTAAGAAGATGGCGCTGCTGAAGAATAAAGTTGTGCTCGCCGGCGAAGTCATTGCCGTGCTCGAGTCGCGTGATCTTCAAGCACAGCGTGCCGAAGCAGTCGCCGCGCTGAACGAAGCGCGCACCAACGAACGCAGTCTCATTACCGGCACGATTCCGAAAACTAACGCGGAAGATCAGAAGGCTCTGATGGATGCGCGGGCGAAAGTTAACAACGCGCGGGCGACTTACGACCGTCGTCGAGTGCTTTACCAACAGGGCGGCATTTCGAAAAAGGACCTCGAAGCCTCGCAACTGGAAGTGACTACTGCTGAAGACGAGCTCCGTTTGCAGGAGCAGACGGTTACGTTACGCGGGCGTTCACTGAATCCAAATGATCGCGCACTCGCGGCAGCGAAGACTGCCGAAGCTGAGCAGCATCTCGCGACGCTCGATGCGCAACTGGGTTACGCAACGATCCGCTCACCAATAACCGGGATCGTTACCGATCAATATCAATACGAAGGCGAGTTCGCTTCCGCGGGCGGCAAACTCGTGACCATCGCGGACACCACCACCGTCATCGTTAAAGCTCCATTTTCCGACACGGTTGCGGCGCAGTTAAAGGCGGGCGACGCGGCGTCGGTCGTGCCTACGGACACTTCATCCGAAGAAATGAAGGGGCAGATTACGCTGCTGAGTCGTTCGAGCGATCCGACGAATCGCACCGTCGAAGTTTGGGTGACGCTCGCCAACGGCGCGGGAAAATTACGCGCCAACGGCGCGGCGCAAGTGACCGTATTCGCGAATTCAAAGAACGATGCGATTGTGGTACCCGCCGCCGCGGTCACGCTCGAGGCCAGTAATGCCGATGAAGGAACAGTCATGGTCGTCGATGCGCAGAACATCGCGCATGAAAAAAAAGTGACGGTGGGCATTCGCGCCGCTGACAAGATCGAAATCGTCGAAGGTCTTCAGGCCGGCGATATCGTCGTCGTCGAAGGCAACTTCGCGTTGCCTGATGGAACAAAGGTAGAGATCGCCAGGGATGAAGAGAAGAAGGAAGGCGATGAAAAGGAGAAGGAAAAAGACTGAGGGCACTTGAAGTAGCTTTGGAGTTCCTGGCCCTTGTTTCGTGTGATTTCGTGGTTGCCCGTCAACTCAGATTACCCACCACGAAATCACACCAAAGAAAAGTCCCGTTTGATTCTTGTTTCGGGTGATTTCGCGGTTGCTCGTTAACGCAGACTAGAACCACGAAGTTACACCAAGGCAAATCCTGGCGAACCATGTCCCTCGCTCAAATCGTTTCAAATCAGTCCCGCGCGATTCTCGTCATCGTCGGGCTGCTCTGCGCCGCTGGATTGTATGCAGCCTGGCAGCTCCCGGTGGCGATCCTGCCGCAGACTGATTTTCCTCGCATCGTGATCATCGCTGACAACGGCGAAGCACCCGCTTCACAAACGCTCGTTTCCGTGACGCGTCCCATCGAAGAAGCGATGAACGGCGTTCCCGGCATCGCGCGAATCAAATCCAAGACCGCGCGCGGCTCGTCGGAAGTCAGTCTTTATTTTGATTGGAGCGTCAACATCGTTCAGGTTCTGCAGTTGGTTCAGGCGCGCTTGTCGCAACTCTCTTCCACGCTGCCGCCTACGGCGCAAATTCGCAACGTCGAGCGATTGACCTTCGCGGTTTTCCCGGTGACGGGTTACAGCCTCACCTCTGACAAACGTGATCAGGCCAGTCTGCGGGACATTGCAACCTACGTTATCCGCCCACAACTTGCGCGTTTACCGGGGGTGGCGATCGTCGGCGTAGCCGGCGGAAAGTCGCGCGAGTTTCACGTGGTGATCGATCCCGAACGGCTCGCCGCGCACAACGTTTCTGTTCAGCAGGTAACTGATGCGATCAAGGCATCGAACATCATCGTCTCGCCCGGACTGATTGAAGAGAATCACCAGCTCGAACTCGCATTGGTCAGCGGCCAGGCAAAAAAACCTGATGAGCTCAACAACATTGTCGTCGCGACCGTCAACAATGCCCCAGTGACGATTGCGGACGTCGCGACCGTGTCCAATGGAGTCGAGCCGCAATACACGATGGTGTCGGCCGACGGACATCCGGCAGCGCTCGTCAACATCAATCGTCAACCCGATGCGAACACGGTCGCCGTGGTCGATGAAGTGCGACAGACTCTGGCGTCTCTGCACGGGCAAATTCCCGGCGACGTACGTATTGCAGCCTATTACGATCAGTCTCTGCTGGTGCGCGACTCGATCAATTCGGTGCGCGATTCGATTCTGATCGGGTTATTGCTTTCGGTCGTGATTCTATACGCGTTTCTGCGTAACTGGGGGACGACCTTCGTCGCGATTCTGGTGATTCCGGTGACAGTGCTCGTCACTTTCCTGGCGATGTGGCTGACGCATCTGAGTTTCGATTTGATGACGCTCGGCGGCATGGCCGCGGCGATCGGGCTGGTGATCGACGATGCGATCGTCGTGGTTGAGAATATCTACACGCACATGAGCCGCGGCCAGTCGCGGCGTGAAGCAGTCCAGAGCGGGGTTTCCGAAATTACTGTCCCCATCATCGGCTCGACAGTTACGCCGGTGGTAGTTTTTCTACCGCTCACGATCCTAACCGGAGTCACTGGTGTTTTTTTTCGCTCGCTGGCGCTGACAATGTCGGTGGCTTTATTGACATCACTCGTCCTGGCCCTGGGTTTTACTCCTGTTCTTGCTGAGAGATTTGTCAGAGCAAAACGACGCGGGCGGGAAAGTACTCAACATCCGGAAGCCGATCCTGTACGCGAGCTGACTCTGGATGAGCTGGAAGAGGAAGCAGAGTCGGGACATATTCTGCGCGCGGTCGTCAAGCGATATGAATGGGTCTTATCGCACGCGCTCGATCATCGCTGGATCGTGATCGTCATCATCGTAGTTGTGTTGCTCGGGTCTTACGCGTTGTATAGCGCGCTCGGCTCGGAGTTTCTGCCAGAGTTTGACGAGAGCGCCTTCGTCCTGGATTACTGGGCGCCGCCGGGCGCGTCGCTCGCCGAAACAGATCGCATGCTGCATGATGTCGAAGAAAAGCTGATGAAGACGCCGGAAATCGAGAGCTACTCGCGACGCACCGGACTCGAGCTCGGACTGTTCGTGACTGAGCCGAATCGAGGCGATTTTGCGGTGAAATTGAAGCCCGGCCACAAGCGCGACACCGACGAAGTTATCTCGGATTTGCGCGGGCAAATCGCGGAAGCCGAGCCCGCGCTCACGATTGAATTTGTGGGTATCGTTCCGGACGTCATCGGCGATCTGGAAGGCAATCCTGAACCGATTGAGGTTAAGTTGTTCAGCGAAGATGCAGCGGCACTCGACGCAAAAGCTGACGAAGTTGAAACATCAATTAAGAAAATCTCCGGCGTCGTCGACACAAAGAATGGAGTGATCGTAAGTGGTCCGGCGATCACCTTCAGAATCGATCCGCAACGCGCGTCGCGCTTTGGCGTGACCGCGGACGATATTGCCAAAACCGCCGAGACGGCAATGACGGGCAACGAAGCCTCGCAGATTCTGCAACAGGATCGCTTGATTCGAGTACGCGTAGTTTTTCCTGCCGACGTGCGCACCTCCCTCGACAAAGTGAAAGCTTTGCAGGTGCGCTCTTCCTCGGGCCAATTATTTCGCATCGACCAGGTTGCAGATGTGGAATACGAAAAAGGCCAGACAGAAATTGGCCGCGAAAACTTGCGACAGATGGTTTCGGTCACCGGTCGTCTGGAAGGAAAGGATCTGGGCACGGCGATCAGTCAAATTAGAACTCAGTTAACTAAGGACGTGAAACTGCCGCCGGGCATGACGATCGAATATGGCGGACTTTATCAGGAGCAGCAGTCGAGCTTTCGCGAACTAATGATTTCCTTAATCCTCGCCGTGCTGCTGGTCTTCATCACTCTGTTAATCGAATTTCGATC
>QHXH01000156.1 GCA_003222855.1 Acidobacteriota bacterium | reverse complement strand
AAATTGCGGCCCGTCCTTCGGCACTGTCTTTTCGTTGTGCCATGGACCAATGACCGTTTCGCCAGCGAGGGGCCGGCGCTTGCCCTGGCACTCCGACAGTTTCGAGTCCTCCAGGAGGATACTTCCGTTAATCGAAGCGAGTGGCTTCGCGATCAAATCAAGACCCGTAATATCAGCGCCGCGGACTTTAATACGGCGCGGCTCAGACACAATCCACCCGGTGGCCGGCGAGTACTGGTGAGCCGTAACGTCATAGTCGCCGTCGGCAAGTCCTGAAAAAGAGAAACCTCGCACGCCGGGCGCCTGAAAGAACGAGTAACTGGCCTGGACCGTGCCATTGAAGATCGAACTGATTGTGATATTGAATCCGTTCGGTTGATCCATGGCCACCGCGCCGCTCGCAGTTCCGCTCACGGTATGGCCCGCTTCTTCACGATAGCGAATGTCAACGTTCGCCGTTTCTTCACCTGCATTGACGGAGACCTCCGTCGCCGTATCTCGCGGCGAAGAAGGGGCGTAGGTCGGCACATCGCCGCCATAGGCATCGACCGAGTAACCATTGGCGTTACCCGCGCCGCCCGCCGACACTACATAAGTTCCCGGCGATAATCCATAGATTCTGTAAACGCCGCGATCATCCGTAAGTCGCGCGCGTGCCGGAATGCCGTAGCGCGCCGGCTGGCCCTTGTTGTCCCGGATCATGAAAGCCCGCACGAGTACCGACACTACTGAATCGCCGTTAGCGCTCTTTACAGTACCGGTGATTACGCCGCCCTTAATTAACTCGACGCTCGCCGAATCACCGACGCGATAAAACCCGATCGGATTTGCGTCAGGATCCCGAGGCATGGCCACGTAACCTGGAAGAGCGGCAGAAACGATATACGCGAAAGGCTCGAGCCCGCTGACTTGAAAATTCCCTTCGTTATCGGTGGTCGCGGTTGCACCGCGCTGAGACGTGCCGTAGCTGCGCACGCTAACAAGCGCATTAGCGAGCGGCCGCCCATTCTGATCGACGACTCGACCGGCAATTGTCCCCTTGGCGTTGTCGGTGTTCGGCTCTTCCGATTGCGATTGGGCCGCCGCCATCGAGCTCAAAAATATCAGCACGATAACTGCATGACACAAGTGGAGGAACGAACGTTTCATCGTTTTATCGATTAGGTGACGGCGTGAGATCGAGCGTCAGAATAACGTCAGTCGCTGCCCCTTCAGTGACGTTTACGATTTGCTTGCTCGGTACTGGTGCGTTGCGACGCCATTCCGGCGCGTAAGCAAGCACGCGCACTTCGTAACTTCCGGCCGCCAGACCTTCGATAAGAAAATGGCCACGCGAATCAACCTCGGCGCCGCGCGGCATGGGATTGGCCTCGCCTGCTTTTGAAAGCGTAATGATCATGCGCGCAGTCGGTGGCAGCGTTCCGTTTTCTATTCGCACGACGCCGCGAATGCTTCCACTGCTGAATGCCAGAACCAGGCGAACTCCGTTGATGTGCTCTCCGTTTTGAATTTGTATTCCGTTGGGCTGAACGACGCCGTCGCGCTCGACCCGCGCCACGGTCATGCCCTTGCTCCTATTTCCGGTTTCGACAGAAAGGTTCACAACGCCTGCCGTCAAACCTCCGGCAAAGAAGCTGCCGTCCGGTTTTAAGTGAACCGATCTACTTGAACTGCTGCTCGAGTGGTTGGCTTCACTGCGCGTCTCCATCATGAGCCACATCTGCGACACAGCTCGCGGATCATTCGTCCTGGCGCCTTCGAACACGACGGTGCCTGCGATCGAGGCACCCCGTGCCGTCTTGACGACTAGCCCGCTGACGTCCTGATCAATTACGTCGAACCTGGCCGACGCCGCAACCCGCATATCTGAATCCTCTGGCGGATTGATCGAGAGGTCATACTTGCCCGCCCGAATATTTGTTAAGCGGAACTGGCCCTGGGTGTCCGAGCGAACGTCGGTGTTTTCGCCGTAGCCGCTCGTGTTACCAGGGTTGATGATTATGATCCTGGTCAATAGTATTCCGACGTTGGGCACCGGGTTTCCCGTATCGCTATCGACAATTCGCCCGCTCACAGAATAACCCTGCGCTGGCTCCTCGCCGACTGTAATGTCGATCTTAGTTGCTTCAGTCCCTTCGCTGATCTCAACAATACCGGCTTTCGCAGCCTCAGTGACATCGGGATGGAAAGTCTGTGCGTTAGTCTTTCTTCGAACGATCCCGGGATTGAAGCGCGGATCTCCGACCGATACTTTGTAACGTCCCGCCGGCACTCCGAAGATTCGGTAGACGCCTCGATCGTCAGTAATACTTCCGCTGCTCATAAATAGGGGTCCACACTGATCGCGTTCATCGGCCGGCGTCAGGCTGATACGTTCTTCGATTAGTGGGTGGCCTTCAATGTCTGCGACTCTTCCCGTGATTACGCCGCCGGGAACTAAATCAAAATTGATTCCGTCGACGTTTTCGCTTTCAGTAATGATCACGGATTGTCCTTGTGGACGATTATTTGAATCCGGGAGCACCAGGGCCGGCGCGAACGGCGCCACGACGTAACTGCCGGCCGCGACCCTGGTAATATGATAGATACCCTCCTGGTCCGTCTTTGCTTTGTAAGTTGCCGAGGATTCGTCTGGCTGGCTTAAACGCATGCTGACTACGATACCGGCGGCAGGTTTGCCTTTGATGGTTACCTTGCCCGAGACAGTCGCCTCGGCAGTCTTATTCTCAGACTTGATTTGCGAGTTCGCGCGCTCGCATAAAGCGGCAACGCATACGAGGAGTGCCGGAGCAATTAATGCGCGAACAGGGAGCTTCATAACTTTCCACCAGCGAGGGCGCGGCCATCATACTTAAGCCCAATCCATTTGTCTTGCTTTTTTGCGGCAGTGTCTTAGTTTGGCTTTGCGCGTCTTTGCGCCTTCGCGTCTTTGCGTGAGATTTACTTTGAGGCACGACGGTTTTCACGCAAAGGCGCAGAGCCGCAAAGAAAAACCGCAAAGTAAGACACTACTGCTTTTGCGGCAGTTGAGAGGGGGGCGGTGTCCTGAGGACGACGAAAGACATTCACCATCCCGGTTCCGTCACGGCACATTGCAGAAAGACCCGGCGTTTCCGGAGAGACCCAACCAAACTCGCGATTCGCCGATCCGCTCAGCAAAAAGGTGCGCTCGGAACGCTATAGTGTGCGATAACGAAATGAGTGCTACGATTGGAACATTAATTCAGTGAGGTGAAAAATTATGGGATGGGATGGCGACGCTTTGGCCGGGCAGATGGAAGAGATATTCGAACGGCAACACGCATTAGCTGACGCCCGCGCGTTCAGCAACACCTCAACTGCTGAGGAACGCGGCCGCAGCGCCAAATTTGAATCGCTGCGAGTTTCGCGCTCGCGCATCATGACGCAATTGAGCGCGGCCACGAACCCCTCACACCGCGCGGTACTCGAGCGTGCCTTGAAATCTATAAATGATCAGATGGCCGCAGATGAAGCGAACTCTTAGCCACAGATTTACACGGATAGACACAGATTGGACCTGCAACGGAATAAAGGAACATTAGCCCCAAAAGGTTTTTGTTGATCTGTTTTATCCGCGTTCATCTGTGGCTGATTTGAGTTTATGTTCGAGTCAACTGCCGATACTTAATCCGATGGGGTATCTCTGCTTCCGGTCCTAAACGCGTCTTTCGGTCTTCTTCATAGTCCGAATAATTTCCTTCGAACCAGACGACTTTGCTGTCGCCTTCGAACGCCAGCATATGGGTAGCGATCCGATCCAGGAACCAACGATCGTGTGAAATGACCACCGCACATCCGGCAAAGTTTTCCAAAGACTCTTCCAAAGCTCGCAGCGTGTTCACATCGAGATCGTTAGTAGGCTCGTCAAGCAACAAAACGTTGGCGCCTTCTTTCAGCATCTTGGCCAGATGAACCCGATTCCGTTCGCCGCCGGATAGCATGCTGACTTTCTTTTGCTGATCAGAACCGGAGAAATTAAAGCGGCCCACGTAAGCGCGCGAGTTCACTTCCCGGCTTCCCAGCTTCAGGACATCCGCGCCGCCGGAGATTTCTTCCCAGATTGATTTGTCTTCGTCAAGCGTGCGGCTTTGATCGACATAAGCCAATTGCACTGTCTCGCCGATTCTGATTTTGCCGCTGTCCGCCTTCTCCTGTTTCGTGATCATTCGAAACAGAGTCGTCTTCCCGGCTCCGTTAGGACCAATCACGCCGACGATGCCGCCCGGCGGCAGCGCAAACGTCATATCTTCAACCAGAAGGTTGTCGCCATAAGCCTTGCTTACTCTATCGGCTTCGATTACCACGTCGCCCAGACGCGGCCCGGGAGGAATAGGAATCTCCAAATCTTCGCGACGCTTCTCGTTTTCCTGTCGCAGCAGGCTCTCGTACGCAGTCACACGGGCTTGTCCTTTGGCATGCCGAGCTTTGGGCGACATGCGAATCCATTCCAGCTCGCGCTGCAAAGTCTTCTGCCGATCAGTTTCAGACTTTTCTTCGCGCCTGAGGCGTTCCTGCTTCTGCTCCAGCCAACTCGTATAGTTCCCTTTCCACGGAATGCCCGCGCCGCGATCCAGTTCCAGAATCCAACCCGCTACGTTATCGAGAAAGTATCTGTCATGCGTCACCGCGATAATCGTGCCTGCATAACTCTGCAAGTGATGTTCGAGC
>QHXH01000155.1 GCA_003222855.1 Acidobacteriota bacterium | reverse complement strand
CGACGGCATGATTACCGCGATTGCGCGGCTGAGACTCTTGCCGGCCAGTCGACCGATCCAATCGCCCATGCGGTCAGACAAACCGGTCGCGTGCAGTGCTCCACTCAAAACAAAGATACCCGCGATGACGATTGCCGGCTCGCTGCTGAATCCAGACAGTGCCTCGTCAGCTTTCAGCACGCGCGTGACATACAGGGCTATTACGATCCCTACCGCGACCAAGTCCGTGCGAATCCACTCGGTTACAAACAGGGTCAGCGCGATGATCAGAATCGCGAAAAAGGCAATCTGCTGCGGATTGATGCTGCCAAACACAAGTAGCTCCTTGTCAGTATGAGAATCAGAAGTATTAGGAACAGCTGATCTGAAGTTGCTTCGCGTCGCTTAATAGCAACAGACATGAGCAATAAATATGCCGTGCCCGGACCGGCTTCGAATCGACGTAGTCAGCAGGTATTTGTTACAGTTCGGGCGATGCAGCTAACAGTCCGGACACCGCCCGATTTTAATTTTCACCGCACCGTTTTGAGTCACGGCTGGTGTGAACTGCTGCCGTTCGAACTCGATCGCGCGAAATGGAAACTGACGCGCGTGCTCGCTCGAGATCGATCGATCGACGCCGGTAACGGTCGATGTGTCGTCGCGTAAAGGTGGGATGAAGATTGAAGTGTCGCGTCCGGTTGGTCAGCGGGCCGCGCACAAAATCATCCGTGACGTGCGACACATGTTTCGGCTCGATGATGACCTCCAGGAGTTTTATCGGCTAATGATGGGCGATCCGGAATTTGCCTGGATTGCCGCACAAGGCGCTGGCCGGTTGCTGCGTTCGCCTACAGTCTTCGAAGATCTGGTGAAGATGATCTGCACCACGAATTGTTCGTGGGCGCTTACGGAGAAGATGGTGAGCGGCCTGGTGAACGAATTAGGAACGGCCGCTGATGACGGCCGCAAATCTTTTCCTTCCGCCGCCGCGATGGACACTCCATCCGCAGAGTTTTATCGCGACAAAATCCGCGCCGGTTATCGCTCGCCTTATCTGAAAGAGTTGGCCCAACGGGTGGCGTCAGGTGAACTTGATGTGGAGAGTTGGCTCACGACTGGTGCGTCACTCGCTGATTTAATGAAACAGATCAAAAGCGTGAAAGGCGTCGGTGACTACGCTGCGGAGAACCTGCTGAAACTCATCGGCAGATACGATGGTCTGGCATTGGACTCATGGACACGCGCGCAATTTGCGAAAGCGCGCAATCGCGGTCGCGTCGCCAGCGACAAAAAAATCCTCCGTTATTACGCTCGATTCGATTCATGGCGCGGGCTCGCGTTGTGGTGTGACATGACTCATGATTGGCTTGATCCTCAAAATGTCGCGAAATGGTAAGCGAATCATCCAAGGGCTTGGACGCGCCTCCAGATTTCTAATCTAACCTCAAGAAAATAAATGACTTGCAGCGCAACCTTTTTCCGGTTCTGAGCACTAACCAGGTGAAATAAATTGGGAGAGTCCCTCGCGGGAATGCGGGTTGCTGACTACTTGAAGTGGGAGGAAAAGGGAAAATGAAACGTTTCATGAAAAGTTTTTTCGTCGCTCTAGTGATTGGCGCGTTGGCTTCATTCAGCGTGTTAGCGGGCGATAAAGGCAAAGTTGAAAAGAAGACCGTTACGTTTCCAGATGACGTAATGGTGAACGGTACACTGGTGAAGGCCGGAGACTATGAAGTGAAGTTTGACGAGGGCACGGGCGAGTTAAGCATCATCAAGAATGGTGAAGTCAAAGCCAAAACACCAGCGCACTTCGAACCGCGGAGTGACAAGGCGAGGAACACTGCGCTGCGCATCGTTGACAAGGGCGGCAACGCCGAGCTACTGGGCGTAACGTTCGGTGGCTCGAACCGCGACCTGGTCGTGGGAGCCAGCGGATCAACCAGCGGCACTCAGTGACGGGTCGTTTGTTGGTGTGATGAAAGACGGTGCGGCAGAAACTCCGCGCCGTTTTTCTTTACAGAACCGCAAGCGTTGGTCAGGTCGGTACCACCCGCGGTAGCGGGTGGGTAAGGAATTTGCGATCAACCCACCGGCTACCGCCGGTGGTACTGACCTCATCCGGGCTGGCGGTTCTCTAGCTACGCTCCCGTACGATAGCGCAATCCCAGCGCGATGATCTTTTGCAGCAGCGCTTCGTAATCCACGCCACAGTGTTTGGCAGAGTCGGCGAAATCTTCCTGGTCCGCGATCTGCGGATTAGGATTCGCCTCCAGCAGATATATCTCGCCGGCGTCCGTCACGCGATAATCGAGCCGCGCGTAACCACTCAAAAACAGCGTGCGATAAATCTTCTTGGAAAGGCGCTCGATCTTATCAACCATTTTCTTGTCCAACTCCGCAGCTTTGGTGACCACGCCAACTTTTTCCTGATACGCGGGGTCCCATTTCAATTTTGAAGTCGCGATGTTGGGCGCGCCTTCCGGAAGTTTTTCAATCACCAGTTCCCACGGGGTGTAGGTTTGCAAACGCTGATTGCCGATCACACTCACGTAAATCTCGCGGCCCGCAATGTATTGTTCAGCGATGGCGTGCGTCTTGGTCTGACGGTGGATGAACTCGACGCGCTCGGCCAATTTGGCGTCGTCATTTACAATCGAAGCGCGCGCAATTCCCACCGAACCTTCTTCACTGATAGATTTCACCAGCAGCGGAAACTGCAATCTTTTCGATCGCTTGACGACGCGGTTCATGTGAAAAACAGCGAAGGCCGGCACGTGAATCCGATGATAGGCGAGCACCATTTTCGCCAGCGCCTTATCGTGCGAGATGGTGAGGCCGCGCGGATTGCATCCCGTGTAGGGCTGCTTCATCAATTCGAGATAACTAACGACGTGCTGATCATAGAGCGGATAGCCGTGAAACTCTTCCAATAGATTAAAAGCGACGTGTGGTTTGTGTTCGAGCAGCGCGTTGCCGATCACGCCGAGGTTGTTGTAAACGCCGACCGGATAAACTTCGTGACCGATTTTCTTGAGGGTGGAAATTACATCCCATTCAGTTTTGTAAGGCGCGACTTCTTTCGCTGACAAACCGTCGATACTGTCTGGCGGCACAAGATCTTCGTGGCACAAAACCATGAGGCGCAGCTTCTTGAACGCGTCGCCGTTCCTGGCGGCGGCTTTGGAGCGTGACCGCTTCGACGCCGCTTTTTGGTCATCAGATGTCATCGGTTCAATGTTCGGAGTTCCGCCTTAGGGGGCGAATCGAAAACTAAAGATGCCGCGTAAACGCGGAACTGCAAACGAAATTCACAACGCAATCCGGTAATAGCCCGAATGCACGACATTCATCGTTTGCACGGTCAACATGACCATCAAGTGACGCTTCAGTTGTTCTTCACGGCCCACAGCGCGCAGCTTCAGTTGCGCTGCGCGCGCAATCATCAATTCCAAAACGTGATCGATGGCATAGCCATGCACGCCCGTGCCCTCGGAAACCAGTTGTTGGATTTCAGGCGCCACCCGCCGCAGAAATGACGCTGCGGTTGTGCGCGCGCGTTCGCTCGGTTCCGCCGAAAAGATTCGCCGCAGATCGTTGTCAAGGTAAGCCGGCCATTCGAAAGCGTATTTCTCACGCTTGCGATCGTAATGTTCACGCAACGTGATGCGGATCTCCGGCAAAGTTTCGATCTTGCGGCGCACCCGGTTCCGCGGTCGCGTGCCGGCGACCTCTTTCAAGAGTTCATCGACGTACTCGAGTTTTCGCAGCGCAGCCCAGCCGCGATATCGGCGGCGCCAGTTCGAACGTGGTTGCAGCCACACGGCAAAAGTCTCGGCAAAATCTTCCGCGGGATGTGCCTGCGCATACCAGGCGTCGAGATTAAGAACGTAGCGGCGGCTGTTCGGTTTTGGTTTGTAGGACGGCGGATACTTTTGCGCGAACGATCCGAAGGTGCGAATCCAGCGCCGCTTGAAATGCAACCGGAACGCGTTGTCGAGAGCGTGGCCTGCTTCGTGGCGCAGGATGCGCATGCACTCGACATCGGTGCCCCCTTCGACTTCGCGCATGAATTTGCGCTCAAGTTTCATCAGCCGCGGATGGGCCAGATAAAAGGGAATCGCAAAGCCGGGCACGCCGTCGGGCGTGAACCATTCGGCCGACAACCATACGTGAGGCTTAAAGCGGATCCCGCGATCGTTAAGCTCGCTGTACAGACGTTTGATATTGGTTTCCAGAAACGATCCTTTGATTCGGATCGGCAGATCGCAGATACGAGTGTCGAGTAGTCGCTCGTCGGAGATCAGACTCCACTTGAATCGCATCGGCACGGAATTGAATTGTAACTAGGTTGAGAGTTGCGCGCTAGAGTTTTTGTGCGCCTGGCGGTGCCCGCGCGTCCCTATTGGTCATTGCATAGGTAGACCCAGGCATTCGTCCGCGACTCCAATTGGACCTTTTCGGTGTTATCAAAAGCCATCAGGATCCACTACGCCGAATTGCCGCGTCATCCGGCTGACGATTCCATTCCAGTAAGACATGTGATTCGGTTCGTCCGGTCTCTTGAAAGCCCATTCTGCGATAAAGATTTGCCGCCCGATTTGTGATGTGAGTGCGAAGACGAACAGGAACGCCCCTCAAGATCGCCTGTTCGAGAACGTTTCGCAGGATATGGGTTCCAATACCGCGTCCCTGGAAGTCAGGATCGATCACGAGCTCGTGAAGATAGATAACGGCGTCGCGGATTTCGATAGACGCGTAGCCACAGCGCACCGCATCACACAAAACGATTTCATGCTCAGCCGCGGACCATGCGGCGTCGAAGAATTCGTCCTGCGCCTTTTCATTCCACGGCCCATACTGACGCTCAATGACATCGCGATAAGCACGATGATGTACCGAGCGGACAAAATCTGTATCGGCGATTGCAGCCGGGCGTCTGGATACGTTCATTAGTAACTATCCCAAGGCACTGACGCAGGAATAACTTCGATCTTCGAGTCAATTGATCGAGTCAAGACACGCGTCGTACGTGCGGTCCCTCAAAGTTTTATGCCATGCTCTTCATCAGGAGAATACGGAACCGCAGGCTTTCGACACCACCATATTCCGCTGATTTGCGGAACCGCTCGATCAACTTGCCGCCGTTCGCCTCAATGACTCGTTGAGAGGCAATGTTG
>QHXH01000154.1 GCA_003222855.1 Acidobacteriota bacterium | reverse complement strand
TCGAGGTTTTCATTCACACCCGGCTTCAGCCGGGTGATCGGGAATGTCAAGAGAAGGGGGAAACCGTTTAAACGGCAATAACATACTTGACTCATCCGCCTTGCGGCTTCGTGTGGATTGGTTTTGTGTTCGTGTTTCTTCGTGGTTTGCTTTGCCGATGAATCAACGGGAACCAAACCACGAAATCACACGAACCAGGAATCACGAAGAGACACAAAGGGTCAGCTTATGAGTCAAGCATATTATTACCGTTGAAACGGCTGCTTGGGCTTCACAAGGTCTCCCGTTCACCGGGCTGAAGCCGCAGTGTGAATGAAAGGCCAATCTGTAACAGTACCCGCGTTTCCTATCGCTCCCTTAAAGGATTTCGCATCGTCAAATCCAATTCCACCGGCACGCACCTCTTGAAACTAAACAGGCTCTTCTTGAACTTGCCAAACACATAGACGCGACCGGTTACCGGCCACGTCTCTTTCGAGTCCGTCCATTCGCCAATAGCGGCCATCACTGCGCCGGGCAAGTAGATGTAGATTCGCAGCGGATCTGAGAGCGTAAGCGGCGCGCTGCTCGGCAGCTTGAACGAATGGTTGTAATCAGAAATCTTGACTGAGCGGCCATTGATCTCAATGTCGTCGAAGACGAGAAAATCAACCTGGCCGCTTTGAGTAACCGGCGCTACGACGATGGGAACTTCAAACGTGATTCCCAGCGGCGTCACGCGCGCGAGAGCGGGCTTTCCAAAGCTGATCAACTGATCGACATTTGCTTGGTCGTCGGCAGCGCGGCCATCCTGGGTCCGATTGGGCTTCTCGTTTTTGTCATCCGGTTTCTTAACCTCGATGACGGTGCGTTCGACTTTATAGCCGCGAATTTTGTCGGGATAGGCGCGCGTCTGCGAAAGAGCCGTGGGCGTCCCGGCGAGAGTCATGAACATCGCACAGCTGAACGAGCTGAGTCTGATCAAATCATACGGTCTCATCCAGCCCCCGTCTCCAAACCTCTCTTAATAAGCTCCGGCAAATCCAGAACCAGAGCTACAGGGCCATCGAAGATTTCCGCGGCGCCGCAAATTCCGACCCAGCGATAGGCGTGCCGCCCGAGACCGCGAATCAACGTCTCCTGGGTAGCGACGATCTCGTCGACAGCAATGCGATAACCGGGAACCCCACTGCCTGCGTTTTTTGAAGATGACGGCCGGCGCCAAATCATGAAAGTGTTCCCCTCATTGGCGTGATCCTTAGTGGGCTGAGTTGCCAGGTTAACCAAAGAAGTGAGATATACGAGGGGAAGATTCGTAGAGTCAGTCGCGTCAGCGCCTGATCGCGATCCACTCGCAAGGCTGCTGTCAGAAACCGTAGAGGCATCAATCGCATAGACTTGTTCTCCGCACCTGACGATTACACATTTAGCCAATGACAACGCTGCGGGCACGATCATCGCCACAGTTGTTCCGGCACCCTTCTCAGTCGCGACGCGCGCTTCGCCTCCGGCGATATCCATGGCACGATCGACAACGTCCAGGCCTATGCCGCGTCCTGCCAGATCAGACAATTCGCGCGAGGTGGAAAAGCCCGGCCTGAAGATCAAGCGCAGACACTGATCCTCTGACAATCCGGTGCTGGAGATTCCCTGCTGCGCTGCTGCCGCCACCACTTGATCGAGGTCGATTCCGCGGCCATCGTCGGTGACTGTAACTTGTATACGGCCAGACTGGTTGGCAGCTTCGAGCGTCACACGTCCGGTCGGATTTTTTCCGGCCGCTCGCCGCTGATCCGGTGTTTCGATGCCGTGCGTGATGGCATTGCGCACCAGGTGCAGAAGGGGATCGGCAATCACATCGGCGAGCGATTTCTCGATGCCCACGTCAGCGCCCCTAATCTCAAATTCTACCTCCTTTCTCAGATGATGAACTGCGATTCGGCCGGCACGCGTGGCGGCGCGCTGGAGAACTTCGCCGGCAGGTACGAGCCGCAACTTAATCAGCCGCTCTTCAAAAGCGACGAATCGCATGCGCAAGTCTCTGGTGGCCGACTCGGCCGCCTTCGCCTGCGTCGAGCCGCTAATTCCGGCGAGGGCATTGGTAGTCTGGCGGGAAAGTTCACTGGCGGCTAAGATCAAGTCGTCGAGCTTAGCCAATTCAATGCGGACGGCAGCGTAGTCACGGTCAGTTGCCCGCGTGAGTGGATGATTGGCGTCGCGCGGTGGCTTTGTTGCACCGGGCTCCGTCTCAACCTTGATCTCCTGATGTTTAATGCTGCCGAGGGACGACGCGCGGCGCAAAACTTCACTGGAAATGTACTCAGCCGCATACAGTATTTGGAAATTGATTTGATCGTCACCCGCCGGCCGGCCAGGAATGGTAGCGATCGTCTCACCGCCTTCACCAAGAAGTTTTGTGAGTTTGCGAAAGTTTCGATCGAAACTGTCAATCTCGAATCCCGCTGAGACGATAAAGAGCTTTGCGCCTTCGCGAATTGCTTCGCGTGCGTGCTGAAGATCGTATTCGCTCAACGAGCCTGCAAGGTCCGCAGGCAAAGCCATGCGCAACCCGCTGGCAATGACACCCTGGGTCTTGCTCGCTTCGGCGTACGCGGCCAGATGTTGAACTATTGCTTGTAGATCGGGAGCTGATTTCTCGTCAGGCGTGGATCGAAGTGCGCGTTCGATCGCCGCCACCGCCGCTTCGAAGGTGTCCAGCATATCGCCGGTCAACTCGAGCCTTCCCAACCGCGTTCCGTCAAGCACTGCTTCAAATTGATGAGCAATTTCACTGACAGGCTTCAACGTTAGCGAGGCCGCTGAACCTTTCAATGTGTGAACCCGGCGAAAAATTTGCGCAGCCAGTTCGCGCCGCCGCCGGCCGTCGGAGCGAGCCACACGCAGTTGGTCGAGATCGCGATACAGTCTCTCGACAATTTCCTCGGCGTCGCTCAGAAACAGTCGCTGCTCTTCGGTCATCGCTTGGCAGTTTAGCGCAAAAAAAGTCCGCGTGCTTTGATTATTCGGATTCCGTATCGGGTTCGGAAACGGCCTTCGCTATTGATTCCGGCTCAGGCGATTCCCGGTCGAGATCGCGTTTGATGGCATCAAGAATTCCATTGATGAATTGCGTTGCTTCCCAGGTTGAAAAGCGGCGGGCGATTTCAAGAGCTTCATTTATCGTAACAGTGCGCGGAGTCGATTCATGAAGAAATTCATAAACCGCAAGCCGAAGTAAATTGCGATCGACCAGCGCCATGCGAGAAATGCGCCAGTGCTCCGCACGCGATTTGATTCGCTCGTCGACTTCGCCGAGGTGCGCGAGCGTGCCCATCGCCAGTTTGGTCGCAAACTCCTGCGCGCCCGGCTCGAGCTCGCCGTCGGACAATTCAGACCAAAAGGTGCGCGCGAGTTGGTCACCGCGCGTCCCTGCAACATCAGCCGCAAAGAGCATTTGCAAGGCGCATTCACGCGCCTTACGACGAGAACCCATAAATTCCTGAAAACCGAGCTTGGTGCTTTGAACTTAGAATTTTAAAAAAGAGAACCAGGCACAAAGTACAAAATTCCAAGTACGATTCGTTCTTCATTATCGATCGAACGACTTCCTATACAAATTCACTACTTCAACCGCAGCTTCGGCTGCTTCGTAGCCCTTGTTGTCTTGTTTGGCGCCGGCGCGCGCGGTCGCTTGATCGATATTGTTAGCGGTGATCACGCCGAACAGCAAGGGCACACCGGTCTGCAGACTCGCATTAGTGACCCCGCGCGCGATGGCCGTGGCGATGAAATCAAAGTGCGGTGTCTCACCGCGAATGATCACACCGAGGCAGATCACGGCGTCAAACTTTCCCGATTCCGCAGCCTTAAGTGCACATAACGAAATCTCAAACGCACCCGGCACACGATAAATCTCGATCGAGTCATCGTCTACAGATGCGTCCTTGAGTGCCTGCAAGGCGCCTTCGACAAGTCGCGCCACGAGTGAGTCGTTCCAGCGGCTGGCGACGATCGCAAAGCGAAAATTCTTTCCGCTCAACGGCTCGCGCTTGTCATTGTCCTGTGGAGTATCGATTCGCAAGTTGAGTGTGTGCGCGTGATCGGATTGAGTATAGTTGCGGCGAGGAAGCTTGCCAACTTCACCGGCTGGAGCGCAACCGTCCCGGTTGCAGCATGATTAATAAAGCTCATGCAACCGTGACGGTTGCGCTCCAGTCAGTTCCACCCGGTCGCTATCCCGATGTATCGGGGTACTGACCTCAGTCTTTCTTGCTGTATCATACGCGGGCTCTTAATACCGGAATGGCGAGGAGACTATCGACAACATGCATGCGATCGCGCGTTCGAAAGACTATTGGCGAGTATTTTCATCATCAGCAATATCGGCAACCTTGTTGCTCGCGTGTGTGACTAATTGGAATTCATCATCAGTCAGTTCTTCCGCGCAAACACGCAAGCGCACGGTCATCCTCGCCGTGTCGGCTGAATCTGGTGAAGCATCGATGGACGCAATCGCTATTATCGAGGGCAAGCAACTGAGATCGCCTTACAGCGACGAGCAAAAGGACAAGCAGAAGACTTTTGGGGATGAATATTTCAAGCAGGGAACCGTGTATCGGCTGATTTTTGGTGGCGGCGATGCCGGCACGGCCACCGTCAGTAAGTGGAGCGAAGGATGCAACAACATCCACGCGCAAGCCACACTGTCGACGTCAGCGCGGTTGGGCGGCAAGGTGATGGCTTTGGCTACGAATTCTGAAACGTTGGGAAAGCGTGGGGTGTCTCGCCGGCCACCGACAGACACTGAACGCGCGGCGACGCTGACTTTGATGAAGAGTATTTATCAACAGAATCGCACGCCTGCGAGTCTGATGTCGGCGATCAAGGTTACAAATCTTACCGCGACGGATCTAAATGGCGATGGCAAATACGCAATGATCGGGAGTTTCACGCTTGCCGCGAAGAACAAATTCGAGCGCGATATGTTTTTGATCGCGACGCCCCACGGCCGGGGCGTGCGCGCCGAGTTCGTAAAATTTCAGGCGTATCAGCCGCCACCCGAAGGATTCCTCTCGAGCATTGATTTCATCGATCAACTCGACGTTGATGGCGACGGTGTGGGCGAAGTCTTTGCCACCGCGGGCGGATTTGATGGCTACGCTTTGTTGGTGTTTAAGAAAGTGGGCGGCCGCTGGCGGCAAGTGCACGATCAGATCGGCGATGCGTGCTAAATTTAAGTTATTGTTGCGATTGCTCTGCTCGGTCATCTTGATGAGTGTCAGATCCCTGGCCTGATTAATAGCGAGATCGTTGAACATGAGCGCGATTTTCATTTCTCATAGCAGCAAGGACATCGCGGCCGCCAAAAGGATGCGATCTCGTCTCGCAAAGCAGGGACACCGGTCAATTTTCCTCGACTTCGATCCAGAAAAAG
>QHXH01000153.1 GCA_003222855.1 Acidobacteriota bacterium | reverse complement strand
AAGCGTGCACGCCAAGATCAACCTTGAAGTGAATCTCCTTGGCTTCAAAGGCCGGTCGCACTGCCTCAGTGGCAGCTTCGATGACGGTCGACAGATCTACCAGCCGCAGATCGAGCTGTAGCTTACCGCTGATTATCCGTGACACGTCCAGCAGGTCATCGATCAATCGGGACTGCGCGTGCGCGTTGCGCTCGATCGTTTCCAGCGCACGGGACATTTGGACCTCTTCCAGCTTGTTCTGACGCACGATGTGACTCCAGCCAAGAATCGCAGTCAGGGGCGTTCGCAACTCATGCGATAAGGTCGCGAGAAATTCATCTTTGGTGCGATTCGCCAGTTCAGCTTCGGCCCGCGCCGCTTGTTCGCGAACCAAAAGGCGCGCGCGCTCTTCTTCCGCTTGCTTGCGGACGGTCATCTCCAAACCCAATTCGGTGGCATGATTCTGCGCGTCGGTGTAAAGGCGCGCGTTTTCGTAAGCGACGCCCACTTGCGTCGCCAGCGTCGCCGCCAGCCGCTCGTCAGCTTCCGTGAAGTCCTCTCCATTGTTCTTGCTCAGCAGATAAATCCAACCCGACACGCCAAAACCTGACAAGATTGGCGCGCCCAGAAAAGACTGCGCGAATTCAAGCTTCGTATCATCTACTTTGAATTCTTCTCCTTCGTTCACACGCAGCGTCCGTTTTGTGAAGGCGACGTAATCCAGCGCTTGCTGCACCTCGCAGGGGACACGACATTCACACGATTCATTGTCCGGGCCGCGGCTCGAGAAATATTCGAGCAGCACATTACTCTTATCGAGTAATCCGACGGCCACCTGTTCCGCGTCAACGATTTGTTGAGTCGACCTGCAAAACTTTGCCAGCACTTGCTGGGGGTCGTGTTCAGCCACCAGCTCATGTCCCAAATCGATCAGCAGATTCAAGCGATGGAGATTTGCGTTTTCCAGCTGAAGATTTTGCTCGCGCAGCAACTCAGTCTGTCGTTTGATCTCCCTGGTTTTCTTAAATAGATCGACAAACACGGCGACCTTCGATCGGAGAATGTCCGGCTCGACCGGCTTAACAATATAGTCAACGGCCCCCAGGGAATAACCCCGAGTCAAGTGCCGAACGCCGGTGCTGTTGGCGGTGAGGAAAATGATTGGCGTGTCGCGCGATTTTTCGCGGCCGCGAATCAACTGCGCAGTCTCCAGACCGTCGATGCCGGGCATATACACATCGAGCAGAACCACCGCGGCTTCGTTGTCGAGAAGATAACGCAGCGCGTCCTTGCCTGAGGAAATTGGAATTAGATTGCGATCCGGGCCGCGCAGGATCGCCTCCAGCGCCAACAGATTCGTTGGGCTGTCATCAACCATCAGAATGTTGATGCGCTCTTCGGTTTGTAAGTTATTCATTTCCCTCGTCCTGACGGGAGAGCCAAACGCGCAACAACGAAAGCAACTGGTCGATGTCCAAAGGCTTCGAGATGTAATCCGAGGCGCCCACTTGCAGGCAATGATCTCGATCAGCCTTCATCGCTTTCGCCGTCAACGCAATGATCGGAAGATGCTTGAAGCGATCCATTTGACGAATCGCGCTGATCGCTTCATAGCCATCCATCTCAGGCATCATGATGTCCATCAAGACCGCTTCAATGCCGTCGGTCGTCTGAAGTAGCTTGATTCCTTCCTGACCGTTCTCAGCGTGAAGCACGTTCATGTTATAGCCTTCGAGGGTGGCGGTGAGGGCAAAAATATTTCGCACGTCATCGTCCTTGCTCCAGCATTCGCCGTTTGGCTTCGGGCAGATTTGCTTCCACCCGATGCAGGAATAAAGCCGTCTCTGCCAGCAGCCGCTCGGGGGAATCAGCCTCCTTGATGATGATTGACGCGGCCACGCGCTTGAGTTGTGTTTCCTCCTTACGCGTGAGCTCCTTGCCCGTGTAAACAATGATCGGAATGTCCGACCGGCCAGGATTCTTCTGCAACTTGTCGATTAATTCAAAGCCAGTCATGTCGGGAAGTTTCAAATCGAGCACCATGCAGTCGAACGTTTCATCCGTCAGCTTCCTCAATGCTTCCTGTCCCGTGCCCACGGCCGTCGTATAAACGTCGCCATTGCCAATCAGTTCAACTACGCTCATGCGTTGAACCGCGTCGTCCTCAACCAAAAGCAGCTTGCGCGGGCCCCGCTCGGAAAACTCGGAAATCTGATCGAAAGCCGTCGCCAGCTCTTCATTGGTGATTGGTTTCAGCCAGTGACGAAATGCGCCGTGCCGCAGCGCGCGTCGCCGGTGTTCTTCGACCGTAATGATATGGACCGGGATGTGTCTGGTCTTCGCGTCGTGCTTCAGGCGATCGAGGATGGTCCAACCATCGCGATCAGGTAAACGAATGTCGAGGGTGATGGCCGCGGGACTGAATTTATACGCCAGAGCGAGCGCCGCCTGCCCGGTGGTAGCAACCAGGCCCTTGAATCCTTTTTCGCGGGCGAGATCCAAAAGAATCTTCGCAAAGTTGACGTCATCTTCCACGATTAATACCGATCGATCACCATCTTCGATCGCGTTGCGGTCATCTGCAATCGCGGCTGTCTCGCCGCCGTTCAAACCGAGCATGTTCCGGTCGACACTCTCAGCCGGTGTCCACGCGGCCTGTATTTCAGAGATTGCCCTGGGGACCCTCGCGCTTGCCGGACTGGCGCTGCTGCGGGTCGGCATGTAGTTGCGGGGCAGGGAAAGCGTAAAAGTGCTGCCTTCGCCCGGAGCACTGGTGACGCGAATCTCGCCGCCGAGCAGGCGGGCGATCTCGCGACTGATCGACAAGCCCAGGCCGGTGCCGCCGTACTTCCGGCTGGTGGTACCGTCGGCCTGCTGGAAGGGTTCAAAGATGATTCGTTGCGTGTCCTCGTGGATCCCGATGCCGGTATCAGTCACCGAGAAGGCAATCACCTCTTCAGCGCGGTTCAGCGATTCAAGGTAATACTTCTCATCGGCAGGCGCCGGTTCTATTCGCACCACCACGTTGCCTTCTTCCGTGAACTTGAAAGCGTTCGACAGCAGGTTCATCAGGATTTGCTGCAAACGCTTGTCGTCGGTGACCAGCGTTGGTTCAAGGTCCGGGCTGCGCTCGATGAAGAAGCCAAGCTTCTTGTCCTGCGCGATTTGATGGAAGCTGCGCTGGAGCTGCTCAGTGACATCGTCGAGCGAGACATTCGAAACCTCGATCCCCATCATTCCCGATTCAATCTTCGATAGATCGAGAATGTCGTTGATTAACGAAAGCAAATCAGAGCCCGAAGAGTGAATTGTCTCGGCAAACTGCACTTGCTTCGGATTGAGATTGTCCTCAGTGTTTTCGGCGAGCTGCCGCGAGAGGATCAGCATGCTGTTCAACGGCGTGCGCAGCTCGTGCGACATATTCGCGAGAAACTCGGACTTATATTTTGAAGTCAGAGCGAGTTGCTCGGCCTTCTCTTCCATCTCCCAGCGCGCTTCTTCTACTTCACGGTTCTTGGCTTCGACTTCCGCCTTCTGCCGTGCCAGCAACGCCGCTTTGTCCTGCAACTCTTCGTTGGTCTTCTGCAGTTCTTCCTGCTGGCTCTTCAGCAGTTCTTCCGATTCACGCAGTGATTCAGCCTGCTGCTCGAGCTGTTCGTTTGTCTTCTTGAGTTCGTCCTGCTGGCTCTGAAGTTCGGCTGCCAACGATTGCGATTGCAGCAGCAGATCTTCAGTTCGCATATTGGCTTCGATTGTGTTGAGCACGATGCCGATACTTTCCGTCAATTGATCGAGGAAGGTGAGGTGCGTATCGCTGAAAGTATGGAAGGTCGAGAGTTCAATCACGGCCTTGGCCTCGCCTTCAAAGAGCACCGGCAGAACGACGATGTTGTTAGGCGCCGCTTCGCCGAGTCCGGAACTAACGTGGACGTAGTTCGAGGGAACGTTGGTGACGAGGATGCGCTCTTTCTCGAGCGTGCACTGGCCCACCAGACCTTCGCCTGGATGAAATTCATTGGCCAGACTCTTGCGCTTGTTATAGGCATAGCCGCCCAGTAGTTTCATCACCGGTTGGCCATTGTCGCTGCTGTTAACATAGAAAACGCCCTGCTGGGCTTCGACCAGCGGAGCAAGTTCAGACAGAACCATTTGCGCGACAGTCTTCATGTCCCGCTGGCCCTGGAGCATCCGCGTGAAGCGAGCGAGATTTGTCTTCAACCAATCCTGCTCAGTATTTTTCTGCGTGGTGTCCTTGAGATTAAGGATCATCTCATTGATGTTGTCTTTCAGCGCGGCGACTTCGCCTTGCGCCTCGACCGTGATCGATCGAGTGAGGTCGCCTTTGGTCACCGCCGTCGATACCTCGGCGATCGCGCGCACCTGATTGGTCAGGTTGGCCGCCAGCCCGTTAACGTTGTCGGTCAGATCGCGCCACGTTCCGGCCGCGCCGGGCACGTTTGCCTGCCCGCCGAGCTTTCCTTCCACGCCGACCTCGCGAGCTACTGAAGTCACCTGATCCGCAAAGATCGCCAGCGTGTCAGTCATGTTGTTGATAGTTTCGGCGAGTTCGGCGATTTCGCCTTTCGCTTCCACTGTAAGTTTCCGTTTGAGGTCACCATTGGCTACCGCCGTCACCACGCGAGCAATACCGCGGACCTGATTGGTCAGGTTGGTGGCCATCGAGTTCACGTTGTCGGTCAAGTCCTTCCAGGTGCCGGCGACTCCGCGTACATCTGCCTGCCCGCCCAGTTTTCCTTCGGTACCTACTTCGCGGGCCACGCGCGTCACTTCCGACGCGAATGAATTCAACTGGTCCACCATCGTGTTGATGGTGTTCTTCAACTCGAGAATCTCGCCCTTGACGTCAACCGTGATCTTCTTTGAAAGATCACCGTTCGCCACCGCGGTGGTTACGTCTGCGATGTTACGAACCTGGCCCGTCAGGTTGCCGGCCATCGAGTTTACGTTGTCGGTTAAGTCCTTCCAGGTACCCGCGACGCCCGGCACGTCGGCCTGGCCGCCGAGTTTTCCTTCGGTACCTACTTCGCGGGCGACGCGCGTCACTTCCGACGCGAATGAATTCAACTGGTCCACCATTGTATTGATGGTGTTCTTCAATTCGAGAATCTCGCCTTTTACGTCGACCGTAATTTTCTTTGAAAGGTCGCCATTGGCTACGGCGGTGGTAACTTCAGCGATGTTTCGTACCTGGCTGGTCAAGTTACTGGCCATCGAGTTCACGCTATCGGTTAAGTCTTTCCAGGTTCCCGCAACTCCCTTGACCTTTGCTTCGCCGCCCAGCTTTCCTTCAGTACCGACTTCGCGGGCCACGCGGGTTACTTCCGACGCGAACGAGCCAAGCTGGTCCACCATCGAGTTCACGACTCTAACGGTGCGCAGGAACTCGCCCTTTAATGGCCGGCCCTCGACCTCAAGCGTCATGCGTTCTGATAGATCGCCGTTCGCCACGGCTCCGATTACACGGGCCATTTCACTGGTGGGGCGCGCCATGTCATCAATCAACAGGTTGGTCGAATCGACCAGTCGCAACCATGAACCTGCCGCCGCGGGTACGGCTGCCCGGTGACTTATCTTGCCCTCTTTGCCGACGACACGACTGACGCGTTCAAGTTCGCGCGCCGTCTTGTCGCTTAATTCGATGATGTCGTTCAGCGTGTCGGCAATCTTGCCCGCTTCGCCGGTCCACTCACCTGGCAAACGTGCGGAAAAGTCGCCTTTCTTGAAGGCTACTAGTGTTTTCAGCAGTAGCTTCGCGTTAAGCGAGTCCGTAGCTCGGGTTTCTGTCCTCATAGTTTTTTCCTTCCGAAGATTTCAGAATGGTGAAGAGCAGCTTGATCACCAACGTGCGATTCGTGGTTCTCATGTAATGGCAGCCGCGAAGCGGCAAACTACACCGGCAGCAAGGGATTAGACTGTTTCCAGGGGAATCGAGAAACGCCGAGTTGGGGGACTCGTCGTATGATAGTTATACCCTGCAAAGGCCGATTCTGTAAACCGGATTCTCGCAGAGCGTGGAGCGGCAGTGACCATAGGCAAGTGACTGGGGCGTGGCGCTTGGGCCAGGTATAAATGGCCATTGTAAAGTTTCCGCAACTGAGCTACATTTTCCGCAGGTTTACAGTTCGGTACGAGCTTTATCGCTCGCTCCAGAGTCGCGTTGTAGTGGAGGGCGAAATCATGAAGTTCCTGTGGCTCCTGCTATTCCTCCTTTTCAGTGTTCCGTTGTACGCGCAGACGAATGCACCCGATGATCGTAAAGCTCCGATAGTCGTCGTCGGCGCTAAGTGGATGCGAGACCGCCAGGCGAGCGACAAAGCGGTGCAGTCCGCAGTTGGGCCCGCGCCGGCGATAACCAAGGAGAGCAAAAACTTCGAAAGACAGAAACGAGTGAACGACCCGGTCGGCATGCGAGATCCGAACGCGGACACGCTCGATGCGCGCGGGTCAGAACTCGAGCGCATCGTGCAGCAATCACGTGAAGCCGAACCGGTCAACGGTTATACGTACCAGGTAAGAATCCAAAACGTCAGCCCTAAGGTGATTCAAAACGTATTTTGGGAATACGAATTCACTGAGGTTGCGAACGCCAGTAACGTAACACAACGACGCTTCATGTGCGGCGGTGAGATCAAGCCGGACCGGCAAAAAGATTTGCAGATTTTTAGTCTGGTTGGCCCAAGCGAAGTCGTTAACGTGAAAACCCTGGCAAAGGATTCCGGGAACGCGTTCCGTGCCGCCGTGATCATCAATCGCGTCGAGTATTCAGACGGCACTTTCTGGCAACGCAATGGTTGGAACGTTGAGGCGCTCAAGCTTCGGCCCGATAGCAGGCCAAAGCGTGCTGCCACAGTCTGCAGAAGTTTGTGAGAATTCGCTGATTCTGGCTCCCCGCAAATAGCCGATGAATCTTGTTAACAGAATCTGCTTCGTCGCAGAGCGACGGGCGAATTTAGCCCGTGCTTTCAAAGCACTGAGATAGCCTGACACACCCACGTTTCAATAGATTAACAGTCTGTCTGTTTCAAAGCGCTGAAGGCGGCAAATGTAATAGCCTTGGGCCAATGGCCCAGGTCGGGAGTCGTCAATTGATTCGGAGCGCTGAAGGCGCGGTATAAATGAATAAAGCTCAAAGTGTTGAGGCGCTCAAGCTTCGGCCCGATAGCAGGTTAAAGAGTGCTGCCACAGTCTGCAGAAGTTTGTAAGAACCCTCTAATTGTTAGGTTGTTGGTCTTAAAGCGAGACCCTCGTTCCGTTATTTAGCTCTTCAGCTTTTCGATAGCAATGCTCGGCTGCCGCGAGATCCTCCATTGCTAATCCAAGCGATTTAAAAACCGTGATTTCATCGGCTGATGTTCGACCGGGGTGTTTCGCAATTAACACCTCGCCGAGTTCGGCGCGAATCGTGTCCGGCCCGATCGCGCCTTCGCTTGCGGCGATCAAATAATCTCCCGCTTCATTGAAAGCAGACTCGCGGCGATCGACAAACAGCGCGGACGAAGCCATCGTGGCTGTGTCGAGTTCGCGCGCCTTTGGCGAGAAGGTGCCGATGGCATTGATGTGCGCGCCGGCGGCAATCCATTCGCGTTTCAGGACCGGCTCGCGCGATGTCGTGGCGGTGACGATTATGCCAGCGTCGCGGACTGCGGCTTCGGCAGTCTCAACGGCTTCAATCTGACATTGCACTTGCGATTGCATATCGCGCGCGAACTGTTCAGCCCGCTCGTAATGGCCCGCGGCGACGCGAACTTGTTCCAGCTTACGGACACAGGCGATCGCGCCGAGGTGTGCACGCGCTTGAACTCCGGCGCCGATGATTGCGAGCTTTGAAGCAGTCTCGTTCGCCAATACCCTGGTCGCAAGCGCGCTCACGGCCGCAGTTCGGATCGCAGTAATTGCCGATGCGTTAACGATCGCCAGTAACTCGCCGGTTCTTCCATCAAACAAGACGACCGCGCCTTGATGCGCGTCTTTGCCGATAGCCGCATTACCTGGAAATACGCAAATGGCCTTCAGGCCGAACAAGGGAGTGTCGCCGCCGCGATACGCCGGCATCATTGCCATTACGCCTTTCACGGTCGCCGGCCGAAAGATCGCGCGCAACGGTTGCTCAATCTCTCCACGCGCGAGCGCGATGAATGCGTTCTCCATGACGTCGATGCATTCACTCATCGGAAGAAGTTCTTCGACTTCTGTTTCATTGATAGCAAGTACTTTCATTGTGGTCGTAAAGATATCACTCTGCGGATCGTGTCAGAAGCCCACGCTAAGCAAGGGCAAGCTCGGGTGGGGCTTCGTTGGACTACCTGAATAAATCAACCGCAGATTTAAGCAGATACACGCGGATCAGAACGAAACAAAACTGCTTTCGGGTTCATCTGCGCAAATCCGCGTTCATCCGCGGCCGAGTTGTTTTCATCGATGCCCTCCCTGACGGTCGGGCTTCTGACACTGAATCAAATGACAAATCAAAAACGATTCGATATTATGCAGCGCCTACGCTCTTGAAGGATTCTCCGAGACAACTCAAATGAAAAATTATCTCCTCGTAATAAGCACAGTGGCCTTGGCAGTATTCGCCGGAACCGCCGTGATGGCCCAGCAATTCAATCCCGATTTATTCAAATCGCTGCACTGGCGGAGCATCGGTCCGTTCCGCGGAGGGCGCACCCGCGCGGTCGCCGGCGTGGCTTCGCAGCCGAACGTTTTCTACATTGCGCAAGTCAATGGCGGCGTCTGGAAGACGGATGACTATGGCAGGACGTGGACGCCGATCTTTGACGATCAGCCGACGGGCTCAGTCGGTTGTATTGCGGTGGCGCCGTCTGATCCGAACATCGTTTACGTCGGCAGCGGCGAAGGCTTGCAGCGTCCCGACCTTTCTGTCGGCGACGGCATCTACAAATCGACGGACGCGGGAAAGACGTGGACGCATCTTGGCCTGCGCGATGGGCAACAGATTCCGCAAATCGCCGTCGATCCGCGCGACGCGAATCGAGTCATTGTCGCCGTAGCGGGGCATCCCTACGCGGCCAACCTGGAGCGGGGCATCTTTCGATCGACTGACGGCGGCAAGACTTTCGAGAAGGTTCTCTACAAAGATGAAAACGTGGGCGGCGCCGATGTGATATTCGATCCAACAAATCCGGATGTTGCCTATGCAGCGCTTTGGGAAGCGCGGCAGGGCCCCTGGGAAAACGCGGCGTGGAATGGCGCCGGCGGCGGAGTGTACAAATCGACGGACAACGGAAAGACGTGGCGGCAATTGAGCGGTGGCCTGCCTGAAAACATCATCCAGGCGAACATCGCGATCGCGCCGAGTCAGCCGAATCGATTGTTTGCTTCGGTCGCATTGAGTCCCGGTCTGGTGATCTATAGATCCGATGATGCGGGTGAAACCTGGACCAGGATCACAACTGATCCGCGACCAGCGGGCCGCATCGGCGGCGGTGATTTGGCGGTGATCCGTGTCGATCCAAAAAATCCCGACGTCGTTTATTCGGCGAGCGTCGTGTCATGGAAATCGATCGATGGCGGCAAGACGTGGACGGCGTTTCGCGGCGCGCCCGGTGGTGATGACTATCAGAACGTCTGGGTCAATCCAAACAATGGCGACGTGATCATTCTCGGCAGCGACCAGGGCGCTATTATCACCGTCAATGGTGGTAAGTCCTGGAGCAGTTGGTACAACCAACCGACCGCGCAGATGTATCACGTGAACGCCGACAACGCTTTTCCTTATCGACTGTGCAGCGGACAACAGGAGAGCGGTTCGGCGTGCGTGTCCAGTCGCGGCAACGACGGCGAGATCACTTTCCGTGAATGGCATCCAGTTTCCGCCGAAGAATACGGTTACGTGGTGCCCGATCCGCTCGATCCCGACATCGTCTATGGAGGCAAGCTCACACGTTACGATCGACGAACAGCTCAAGCGCAAAACATCATGCCCAAGCCGTTTCGCGGCGCCGATTTTCGCGTCGTCCGAACACAGCCGATTGTCTTCTCGCCTCTCGATCCGCGCACGATGTATTTTGCAGCGAACACTCTGTGGAAGACGAAAGACGGCGGCCGTAGCTGGGAGCAGGTCAGTCCCGATCTAACGCGCAAGAGCTTTGAAGTCCCGGACACAATCGGGAAATACCGCTCGCAACCAACGGCCCAGTCGACGCAGCGCGGCGTGATTTATACCGTTGCGCCGTCACCTTTGGACATCAATTTGATGTGGGCCGGCACCGATGATGGTTTGATTCATCGCACGATTGATGGCGGCAGCAACTGGACAGACGTGACGCCGAAACAATTGAAAGCCTGGCAAAAAGTCTCGATCATCGATGCGAGCCACTTCGATAAGAATACGGCTTATGCTGCGATCAATACGTTGCGCCTTGACGACCTGCGTCCGCACATCTATCGCACTCGTGACGGCGGCGCGACGTGGGCGGAGATCACGAAAGGCATCCCTGAGAACGAGAACACCGACGTTGTCCGCGAAGATCCGGAACGTAAAGGATTGCTGTTTGCGGGAACTGAGCGCGCAGTTTACGTTTCGTTTGATGATGGCGATCACTGGCAGTCACTACGACTCAATATGGGAGCGACTTCGATTCGGGACTTGATTATCAAGGGCGATGATCTATGCGTGGGAACGCACGGCCGGGGCTTTTGGATTCTCGATAACATCACTCCGCTGCGACAGCTTCAGGATTCGATCACCAGGTCGCCGGCGTTTCTCTTTAAGCCACAAACGGCCGTGCGCGTGAGATGGAACACGAACAGCGACACACCTTTGCCGCCCGATGTCGCTGCGGGAGAGAATCCTCCCGACGGAGCGATCGTCGACTACTACATCGGCCGCGCGGGCGCTGGGCCACTCACTCTCGAAATCAAAGACGCGAGCGGCGCAGTCGTGCGTCGCTATTCGAGTAATGACAAGTTGCCGCCGGAGGATCCGCTACTCAACATCCCGCCCTATTGGGTGCGGCCGCCGCAGAAGCTTTCCCACGAGCCGGGCTTGCATCGCTTTCTCTGGGACCTTCACTACAGCCCGGTCCCCGGCGTGACGCCGCAATATCCGATCGCCGCCGTCTATCGCAACACTGCACCCTCGCCGACTTCACCGTGGGCCATGCCGGGAACGTATTCGGCCGTCCTGACTGTCGGCGGGAAGAAATACGAACAGCCGCTCCGGCTGGTGATGGATCCGCGCGTGAAAACGTCAAGCGCCGATCTGGCGCAGCAATTTCAATTGTCGAGACAAATGTACGACGAGTCGCTGGCGCTCAACGCTATCACAAATGACGCGCGACGCATTCGCGGGCAAATCACTGAGCTGCTCGCGAAGATTACCGACGCCACGCTCAAGAGTCATGTCGATGCGCTGGCGGAAAAAATCCAGGGCGTTGCCGGCGCTGGTGGCCCCGGAGGATTTGGCGGGGGAGGTGGCGGAGGCGGGGCCGCAGCACGAACAACTGCAGCATCGGTAAGCGGTCGTGCCCGAACACTCTTCAATTTGATCGAAGAGGCTGATGTCGCTCCGACAACCCAAGTCGCGGCTGCCGTTCCGGATGTAGTGAAGGATTCTCGCGCAGTCCAGGACAGCTGGCGGGCACTCAAATCGACGGACATTCCGGCGCTGAATCAGGAGTTGCGCGCGGCAGGTCTGCCGATGATTAAGTAGCATCGTGCAGTAGCCCGACCGTGAGGGAGGGCGTAGTCTGTGCTTCGATCCGCTCTGGCTACGGGCGCGATCTGTAACAAATCGTGCATCAGAGGACGGGCAGCCCGTTCGCGACTTGATTGATTGAATCGAAGGTTGGACGTTGACGCCGCGCCCGGTCACTCTGACGCAGGCACCACAACTGTCATAGGAGTATGCATGAAAACATTCGGAATCGTTGTAGCGTGTATCAGCATCATTGCTGCCGCGTCCTATCGCTTTCTATCGACCAATAAGGAACCTTCTCGATATCGCAAGACTGAAATCGATAAGGCCAGGGCCGAGAAAGGCGCTGCTGCCGGAGCCGTGAGATCGCCCACGTCGTTTCGGGAAAGGATGATGATGTTCAT
>QHXH01000152.1:8612-14268 GCA_003222855.1 Acidobacteriota bacterium | reverse complement strand
ATAAAGCACGACTTTTCCGTTCGGCGCACCGTGGTTCGTTTCAATCAGGAACTTTCCATTGATGTCGTCGCGGACGCTGTAACCGTCATTGGTGATCTCGCTGACGATGGGCGTGAAAGTCTTATCGCCCTTAGACAAATCCCGGAAGTACAACGCATTCCCGTCTTTGCCTTTGCCACGTTCAGACACATAGAGGAAGGCGAAGCGGCCGTCTTCAGTCACATTAACATTCTGGAATCGCTGCGGATTTGCTTTATCCTCATAGATGAGTTCGTCATCAGTTTGCGGCGTTCCGATTTTGTGATACCACACTGACTGGAATTCATTTTTCGAATAGAGTTCTCTGCCCTTCTCGGGCTCGGGATAGCGGCTGTAGAAAAATCCTTCGTCGCCGCGCCACGATCCGCCGCCGTTTTTGATCCATTTCAAATGATCGTTCAAAGGCTGCTTGGTCGCGACGTCCATTACATAAAGATCGTTCCAATCTGATCCACCCTGCGAGATGCCGTAGAGGATGTACTTGCCCTTCGGCGACCACGATGGACCAGCGCCGAGTCGTGAAGTGCCATCAGCAGAAAATTTGTTTGGATCGAGCAACAACTCAGGCGTGCCATCCAGTCCTTTCTGAATGTAATAGACGTTTTGGTTTTGCAGTCCATTATTTTTCCAGGACATAAATTGATCGCCGCGTCGTTGCGGCGAGCCGAACTTCGCATAGTTGAACAGCTTCATCAGCCGATCTTTCAGTTGCGCCCGATATGAAATTTGATCAAGATAGGCAAACGTCACTTTATTCTGCGCTTCGACCCAGGCCGCGACTTCGGGTGAGTCGTTGTCTTCGAGCCATCGATATGGATCGGCGACTTTCGTCCCAAAGTAATCGTCCACGACATCGACCTTTTTCGTCGCCGGATAAGTGATCGGCGAATTGCCGCCGCCCCCGCCATTTCTTTGCGCCTGCACCAGGCGCGCGGGGATGGAAAGTGAAAGCGCGGCGAAGGCAAGCGTCGCGAGCAGCATGAATGCACGCTTTGTATTCTTCATTTGAATTTTAATCCTCCGGAAAAATCTTTGGACTTCAGTGTTGGCGGAAATACTCTAGTCGAGAGGCGAAAAAAATTCCAACTCAAAAAAGCGAGTATGATCTAGTCTCAGTTTCAGCGACCTGTCGGGAAGTTTTACTTTTTTAATTTCGCAGGAGGGGCAGTACCGGAAACTTGATCAGGGCCGGTGGAAGACAATTCGCTGCGACCGAGATCCGCGGCGGCCACGATCACGAGCAGCACTGTAACGCCGAGCGTCGAGAAGACATAAAGCAGCGCCGTCTGTTCGAAATAGATCAAAAGAAAAACCAGCAGCGCCAGACCAAAGATCCAGAGATAGGTAAAGCCGCGGCTTTTCTTTGTTTTAGTTCGTATTCGCTGACTCATTAAACTTTTCTGAGCTGATCAATGGATAAAGGACTTAATAAATGACGCCTCGCTGCAAGATGAGGCCGCTCGAGCCACGGACGAGATTGCGCAACATATCACCCATGCCCTTACCGCTAAACAGGCTTGACTCGCCGACGTCGACAATGTCAAAAGGCTTCAGCTCAACATCGGGTGTTTTACCTTTTTTGATCGCGTCGTAATTAAACTTCAAATCGTCCTGGCCCGCCTGACCTTCCTTTTGCCGGTAGACATGGACCTCATTGGTTCTAGCCATTCGCGTAGGGCCGCCCGACATGGCAATCGCACGGGCCAGCGTTAATTGATCTCTTATTACCAGCTCGCGCGGGTTGATCACGGAGCCCGTCACGTAAACGGGGTCGCCCTCAGTAACTCTGACGATATCGCCCGGCCAAATGTAAGGGTCAGCTTCTTCCTTTCCCATCTTGAGATCGCTAATTTTGAAGACCGCGATGCCGAAATTTCCTTTCTCAGACAAACTCGCATTTTGGAAAATGCCGGGCTCAGCACACATCGGTGGTTCAGTATGCATGACCTCAATAGTACCGCTGGCGCGATCGGTCCATCCGCCGGCCTTGGTAATGAGCTCGTGCAAACGAACCTGTCGCATCATCGTCACCTGCATCGGAGATCTCACCGCTCCTGAAATGGTCGCCGGTTGACGGCTCTTGCGGTCTACCACGCGCACACTTACTTGCGGGTTCTTAATGTATTTTGCATACGCCGTGGCGATGTCCTTCTGCACTTCTTTGTCGGTACGGCACTGGGCGCGAATCGGCGTCTCTAAGAACGGCAGCGAAGAGATGTTGCCATCGGCATCGATTTCTACTTGCGAGCTGAGATCGGATTGGCCAAAAACGCGCACGTCCAGCACATCGCCTGGGCCAAGCAAATAATTTCGAATGCCCTTGTGATCGATCGACGCTGCGGATGAGCCAAGCACCGTGCCTTGTGACTGCTCCTGGGCGATCGCGGACAAACCGAGCGCGAAACTTGCGAGGATCGCTGCGAAAATCAGGTTTTTAGTACTCATGGCTCAACCAATGCAAGTCAAATGGGTCAAACTCAACGAAGACGAGTTGGAACAAATTCATTTACTGCTGCTTCGTTGGCTTTGCCGGAGCGTAAACAGCGGACTGAATGCTTTGAATAACCAGTTGCAATGATCGCACAAAAGGTTATAGATGCCAAACAATCGCAGATACCAGGCTCTTCGCTCATAACCGCGGCGAATTCTTCTGCTGCCACATCTTGGGCATTTCGGTCTCAGCATGTCGTCCCCCGTCGAATGGGTATCTCCGCTTACTGCATCAGGACTTCGGATCGAGATTGCCAGCCGGGGAACGGTGCTGCGAGTCTATCGCCCGGTCTGTGCCTGGTCGCGCCCTTAGCAAATCTATTTCTTTCATGATTCGTTCGGCTGCGGCTTCGCCGTCGGCGTCCGGTTTATCACGACTCAGGTAATAAAGCGCATCGCGATAACAATCGATCGCCCGCTGAGAATAGCCCTTGAATGCGGCGCGTTCCGCCAACTCAACCCAATGCGCAACTCTGCTCGAGGTAATGAACTCGCGCACCGCTCGCGCCGAGATCCTTAGCTCGTCATCATCGGGATAGACTTTTAAAGCCTGATCGATGCAATCCAGCGCCCGATTCGCAGTCTCGACTTTCTCGTAGAGCCTGGCGCGTTGTTGAGCTTCGTGCGTAAGCGATCGCGCTGAATTCCGCGCCCAGGTAAGCAAATGATGCTTCTGCATCTCGCGCACGCGCTCCTGTCCGGCGCGCAAAGCAACCCGCCCGTCTGCTTGTAAGGCCAATGAATGCAAAGCTGTTTCCGCGCCGGTCAGATACTCATTGCATAATTCATACAGCTCGCGATGAGTTTCGGCGGAATCACGGGCATCGGCCGCGGCTGATCGTTTCTGCAAGGCTCGCAGCGCTGCGGCATGACGGCTTGTGGAATGCATCACTTGTGTGAACGTGGCTGGATAAGGCGCAGTCTGTCGATACAAATCGCGCATCGCTTGCCGATCGCGATTGCGAAAGGCCCGGCGTGCGACTAACAACCGGGCGAAAGCTGCGACGAGCATGACGACACTGGCAGCCAAACCGGCCGGCACCCACGGTGACTCTTCTGCCTGCAACATCCACCAGAGCACAAAGAACAAGGCACCGGCCGCTGCGGCAGCTGCCGTCATGTACCCTGAAGTAGATGGAGAGCCTGCCAACTTATTCTTTCGCCGCTAAGTACCAATCGCAAAGATGTTGTCGGGTGACGGCCAATCGACTTCGAAAGTAAGTCGATTTCCTTTTTAGTCAGAGGAACCTGCTCAAAGCCGGCGTGCGAAAAATACTAAGACAAGTCACGAATCCATCCAGAGTATAGTCAATCTCTGCGGGCCTATGTCAATATGAAACCGCTAGTTCACTTGCACACCGCCGAGCCTTTTTCAACACGACAACTAAGGAGCGACAATGAAAGAGAAACCACAACGCCGTGTCGTCATCGTAACAGGAGCAACTTCCGGGATAGGACACGCCGTGGCCAGACGATTTGCCTCCTCTGCGGACCGGGTTATTGCTATTGGCCGCGATCGTGCGGCACTGGACAAAGTCGAAGCAGACCTTGTTCGCGGCGGCGGTGAATGCTCAACCATTCGACTCGATGTGACAAACGATGCCGAGGTTAGTAAGGCATTCGAAAGCGCCATTCTTGAAACGAATCGTCTGGACGTGCTGGTGAACGCGGCCGGCCATATTTCATCGGGATCGATAGAAAACACTTCGCTGGCCGCATGGGACTCCATGATGAACGTCAATTTGCGCGCTGTCTTTTACCTGATGCAACTGGCCTCTCCGCATTTGATCAAATCGAAAGGAAACATCGTCAACATTTCGAGCGTGACCGGGCTGCGTTCATTTCCCGGCGTCCTCGCCTATTGCGTTTCTAAAGCTGGATTGGATCAGCTAACGCGTTGCGCGGCTTTGGAGCTGGCGCCGAAGGGAGTTCGCGTCAACGCAGTCAACCCAGGCGTTGTCGTAACCGAGATTCACAAACGAGGGGGAATGAGCGAAGAGAATTATCAGGCGTTCCTGGAACACGCCAGGACAACCCATCCGCTTGGCAGAGTGGGAGACCCGCGCGAAATTGCTGAATTGGTTTTTTACCTGGCTTCGGAAAACGCCGCCTGGATTACCGGCGCGACTTACCAAATCGACGGGGGGCGCGCGTTGACGTGCGCCCGCTAACGGCGCGTTTCAATTACTTTCGTCGGCTGCAGTCACAGCACTCGCGTCAACTTCCGGCTGAGATACCCCGGCTCCGGAAGGTCCATTCTCACCCGCTTTCGGCATCTTTCGGGTCTTGCGTGGTTTCGAGAATAAGTGATGTCTCCGCTTGCGGACTGCGGAGCGCGTGCCGAGCAAGTCGCGGTGACGACTATTATTAAAGCAATCAGACTCTGATGGTGTCGGAAACCAAGTAAGCGCGAGGCTCGGGTAACTGAGCCGCCGGCATCGCGCAAGGCGCGCTCGATCAGTCGCTTTTCGATCTTCAGTACCTCCCGCTTAAACGAGTCCTCGATCTGAGGTTCCACCGGCTGGGAAGGCATTAAAGCATCCACGACCCTGAGCGCCGAGTAAATCAGCCGCTTGGAAGTTGCCGGATCCTGGGAATCGCCGAGCAGCGACACAGCAGCCCGATACTCGCCTGCCAGTTCGTCCGCCGAAGTTTGGCTGGTAAGTTCCTCGATGATACTGATCTTTGCGCGTGCTGCGCCTTCACGATCACCAGTAATCTCGGCGACCTCCATCGCTCGCTCCAATAATTCGCGCGACCGCGCGTGCCGGCCCAAGCGCGCGAGCACAACGCCGTAGGTGGTCAAAGCTTCCGCCAGCAGGGACTGTTCACCACCGCGCTCGAGCGCCCGGATGGATTGCCGAATGAGACGTTCAGCATCGGCAGGACGATTTTCCGCCAACAGGACGCGAGCTCTCGTTTCATCGACAGAAGCAACCACCAAAACATCTTTCATGTTGGAAAAGAGGTGGCGCGCCCGATCCAGATGTCGGTGCGCGTCTTTGTAACGTCCAATCGTGAAATACAAATAGCCGAGATTATTTTCCACGCGCCCCTGATAACGTTGGTTGCCGGCTTGTTCGTAGTGGAAACTCGCCGCGGCATATTCAATCAACGCGCGATCCAG
>QHXH01000152.1:0-8599 GCA_003222855.1 Acidobacteriota bacterium | reverse complement strand
ATTCAAAGTGAAAAGATCCCTTGAGGACGTGATCCGCACTGCCATCCACCAGCGGCTGAGCCTGGTTATAAAAGTTGAGCGCGCTCTGTAGTCTTCTGGTCCGCTCTTCGATGACTCCAGCGCGAATCAGCAGGACAGCTTTCAAGTCGCTATTCGCATCGCCAAGCCGGCTGAGCGCGTCTGCCAGATTGATCCGCGCTTCATCAAAAGCGCCCTCGCGCCAATAGCAAAGCGCGAGGTCACCCCTGGCTTCGGCAGTGCGTACGGTGTCGCCCACGCCCTCGAAAATCTCGACAGCCTCAGTTATCAAATCCTTCGCGCGCTCCTGGCTGCCGGAGATTTGGCCAGCGCTACCCAGGAATCCGATCATGGCACCCACGCGCAGCATGACATTCGCCTTTGTCATGTTTTCCAAATCATCCACTACCGGCGCTTCGTTACGATCAGGCCAGAATTCTTCCAGGGCTTCGGCGGCCGCCTCGAATTCTCCGGCCTTTTCCATTTGTTTGGCCACATCGCAACATAATTTCGCCCGCTCGTTGCGGCTCAAGCCATCAGTCTGTTTTCGAAGTGTCGTTAGTTGGGTCGTTAAGTTCATGTGCGCCCTACCTTTCTTTATCCGTGATAAAAACCTTGCCTAAAGCGTTTTGGGCTGGTATTAAATGCAACGCGCGCCGCATTCAAAGAGATTGCCAATGGGGCGACTCCCTTCTCAGCGTGCGATCAATTGACAGCAATTTCGGCAAATCGAAGGAGAAAACCATGAACACCATGAAAAGACTATCTTTAGCAATTAGCTTAACCATCGTCCTCGCGGGAACTGTATTTGCTTGCCCGGATCCCGGAGAACTGAACGCTCCACCTTGCACGTCAACCCTGCTGGTAACTGACGATCCCGCAGATCAAAGTGCGACGATCGCGGACGAGGTAGCGACAATTACGATTGAGACCGTGATCTCAACACTCGAGGGCATGCTAACGGTTTTCTAAGCCGCACGCTCCATTTACTTCGCGACAACAACCACGTGAAACTCTCGTTTCGCGATACGGTCTTGGTGTATCTGTTTCAGTTTTGAGAGTCTCCGGGTGGCTGAATCTCTCTAGAGCTTGCGTAGCATAAACCGGAGTTCGATGGATTGCAACAGATTTTCAACACCGCGCAAGAGGTTGAGCCCCGCCTGTTTAGTGTGACCGCTATGGTTGCGGTCACTTCGACACGCTCGCTCGCATTGGTAAGCCGTGGGCGGCCTGGCCAGCCGGCGCAAGCCTCTAGCCGGTTTAATCGTTTGTCGATATACTGCGCGAGCATCGCCGTCAGTCGCGTCGTGCTCAAATGAATAACGCTTACACTCCGAATAACGCTCATATTCCAGTTGGCAGTCCGCCTCGCGTGGTTCGATCTTCCGGGCATCAGAGCGCTGCGAAGATAATTCTCGCCGTTTTCGCTTTGATGGTAGCCGCACTCCTGGGCCTAATCGTGCTCTTACTAATTGGATCAGAGACTGGACCGATAGAACTGATTATCGGAATGATCTGCGCGATGCTTCCGGTCCCGATCTACATCATGCTCTTGTTGTGGATCGATCGGTACGAGTCGGAACCACTGTGGATGTTAACGACGACCTTTCTCTGGGGGGCGCTGGTCGCCGTTTTCATCGCGATCATTCTTAACACGGTCAATGGAGCAATCATCACGGCCGTAACTAACAGTGCGCAGATCGGAGAACATTTTGGCGCCGTCATTTCCGCGCCGATTGTCGAAGAGAGCGCAAAAGCTTTCATCCTCCTGGTCCTTTTCTTTTGGAAGACAGATGAGTTCGATGGCATTGTCGATGGCATCGTCTACGCCGGCATGGTCGGTTTAGGCTTCGCGATGACCGAGAACATTCTGTACTACGGCCGCGCTGTCCAGGGCGGCGCAGGATCGCTCACATTCATTTTCATTCTGCGTGGAATGGCCGCGCCCTTTTCTCATCCCCTGTTCACCAGCATGACGGGCATTGGCCTTGGCTGGTCGCGCCAATCGAACAACGGATTTGTAAAGGTGGTGGCCCCCGTGCTGGGATTCATGTTCGCAATTCTCTTGCACGGCACCTGGAACGCCACGGCAACTTACGGTGGCGCGGCCGGCTTCTTCGCGGGATATTTTCTGATCATGGGTCCGGCCTTTATCATCACGCTGATGGTGATTTTTTTCTCGTTGCGCCGCGAGGGTCGCATCGTGCGGCAGTTTCTTTACCCGGATTACCAGCGAGGCTTTTTTGATCCACTCGAATACGAAAAGCTTTCGACAATTCGCGGACGCATGGGAATGTCATGGAACGCGATGATGACCAATGGATTTTCCGGCTGGCGTGCGCGCCGGCGTTATAACCAAATTGCCAGCGAACTCGCTTTCCATCGCAGTCGCGTTGCGCGCGGATTTGCCCGAGATCAGAACTCTGCGCAGCAACGCGAAAATGATTATTTGTATTCGCTGCATGAGTTGCGGCAGAAACTTGGAATGGCCCCGCCGCCGCAAGGCCAACCCTGAAGCAGAAACTTTCGCGAACTCAAGTGAGTATGGCTTATACTTGGCGCGTTTTTTGGCTGTAGTCTGAACCCGGCGTTCACCCGATACTTGCAGATTCAACTCTTACCAAGTTCTTTCGATGCGCAGGGCAACGCAAATGCCGCGCAACGCCTGACTTGCTTTGTGATCGACGATCGCGTGACCGTCGATGCGGGCAGCATAGGCATCGCCCTGAATGAATCTCAGCGGCGTACGATCCGTGACGTGGTCGTCACTCATCCTCACATGGATCACATCGCCAGCCTGCCGATATTTGTTGATGACCTGTTTAGCGAGCTTCGCCAACCGGTTCGCATTCACGCAACCGATGAAGTAATCGAATTGCTGAAAGCGGACGTCTTCAACGATACCGTTTATCCAAAGTTCGATGAGCTAAAGAATGACCACGGGCTGGTGATGGAGTACGTTCCATTTCCGCTGGGTAAGGAATTTCAAGTCGCTCATCTTAGGTTCACAGCCATCGCCGTCAATCACATCGTGCCAACCGTCGGCCTGCTTGTCTCAGACGACAAGACAACCGTCGCGTTCAGTTCGGACACCGCCGAGACGGAAGAACTCTGGCGGGTCGTGAATGACGCCCAGCGGCTGAACGCCCTGTTCATCGAGGCTTCGTTTCCCGACTCAATGGAAGCGCTCGCGAAAGCGTCGAAGCATTTAACCCCTTCAATGCTGCGAGAGGAACTCCACAAGCTCAACCATAACGGCATGGACATTCTCGCCGTGCATTTGAAGCCCGCTTACCGTGAAAAAGTCATTCACGAACTAAAAGAATTGGGAATCGACAAATTGCGAGTAATGGAACCGGGCCGAATCTACGAATGGTGAGAAACTTTTCTTACTGCCGTTCGAATTCTGTCTGTGTGTGCTCGCCGGCAACCCGATCCAGTAACACCCGGCCGCTGGGCAACAAGTTGGTCACTTCATAAGTCCGCTCGTCCGGATCTCGTCCCGGCATCAACTCTGCGCGAAACGTAACCTTCATGCCAGGCCTGGCCCACGAGTCCGGCACTCGACTTCTAAACCGTCTCGATTTGCGATCTCTTTTCATAATGGCGGCGCCGATGGCGCCCACGGCGGCCGCTGCCACAGTCACTCCACCCAATAAGAGCTTCGTGCCTTTCTTCATTGCTAGACAATCGAACGATGTGAGGGCAATGCGCGTTCCGAGAAACTAAGAAGGCGCTTCAGCCGCCGCGGTTGCCGCAACTGCGCGCCTTTTTTGGTAATTTGAAAAATGAAGCTATTGGCAAAGCGGATCCAGTCGGACGTTAATCGTCGGCAGCCCGCTCAAGGCTCGCTCTGCATTGATTTGCGTAAATTGCGACCATTCGGCCGGCAGTTTATCTTCGGCGAAAACCGCCTCAACTGGACATTCGGGCACGCAGGCGTCGCAATCGATGCACGTCTCGGGATTAATAACCAGCATGTCGTCATCGAGATGAAAAGCCTCTACCGGACAAGGAATAGCGCAATCAGTATAGCGACAGTTGACGCAGGGCTCGGCAACTATATAGGTCATCCAAAAGAACCTCCAAGGGTGATGCAATTACTGCGCATCCTAATTTAGCACAGAGCTGACTTGCGGTCGTAAGGCAAAAGTGTTTATTTCAAATGAGCGTCTTCGGTCTTCCTTCATTGCTCGCTGCTGCCGAGATCCTTTTGTGCAGCCGTCGGTGGTAATCTGTGACCAAAGTTCATATGGTCCGCGAACCAACTTACCAAGCCGCTCGGGCGGTGGCCGCGATAATTGAGGAGCACTTTGCGCGCCACCTGGCCGAAGCCCGCCAGCGTGATGANNCGAAACGATCATTGATGCTACTTTTTGGGCGAGCTTCCGTCCGGAAGAAGGTCGCTTCCCTAAAATCTCGCTGGCCTTTCTGCCACCCGAACAGGCGACCAATGCGTTGAGGTTCGAAGATCGGCTGCCTTTGACTCCGGCAATCCTGACGAAACTTGCTCCAGCAGTTGAGCGTCCCGGTATTCATCTGGGCGTGTGGCATGATGGGGATGAATTATATGTCTGGGGAGCCACGCGATACATTCCGAGTCTGGGCTTTGTTCTTGAGGACATCGAACCCGGGTTGTTAGTTATCAAGCATCGGCGCATCGATGGCTTTGGAAAGTTTGCCAATGTCGCCATCCTCAAGGGCGAACAGATAAAATTCGTTGACGAGCAGGGCACGAGCTTGCCGGACTGTCCCGATCTGTTGAAGTCACTGCTGGCCTTTACTTCGCCGGCCCGGTGGCATGACTCGGTGAACGTGCTCGTGCAACTAGCGGCATCGATGCGTGCCCACGGACATGGGGGCACCTTGCTGGTAGTGCCTGGCGGAACTTCTCAGTGGCGCGAATCCATAGTGCATCCGCTCATCTACTCAGTCGCACCCTCGTCTTCCAAGCTCGCTAAGTTAATCAGGAAAGGCTCAAATCCCGAGACCGAGGGTGAATGGCAGGCATCTCTGAGCAATGCCGTCGACACGGTGGCTGGTCTAACGGCGGTGGACGGAGCCACCGTGGTCTCTGACGATTATGAGGTGCTTGCCTTTGGCGCGAAGATCAAGCGCGCGTCAGGCGCGGAACAAGTCGAGCAGATGGTGCTCACCGAACCTGTGGTCGGCAATGGAGCGGTGGTCGTTCCTCCCGTACAGCACGGCGGGACCCGTCATTTGTCGGCGGCCCAGTTCATACACGATCAGCGAGATTCGTTGGCGCTGGTTGCTTCCCAGGATGGCCGTTTCACAGTGTTCGCCTGGTCGCCGTGCGAAGAAATGGTTCATGCGCATCGCGTCGATGTGTTGCTCATGTAGATCGCGCGGCTGGGCAGTTACACAGTGTTAGTTAGCCTGGCGACCGCCGCGTTCGTTATCTCCTGTTCTGGTGCCGGGATGTCTTTGGATGGTCTGTCCCGCGTTATTCAAGGCATCATTACGAGCATTGGCTTTATCGGGGCCGGTTCGATCCTAAAGCTTAGTGAACAGCACGAGATTATCGGCTACAGCAGCGAATTGCGGCGAATTGAAACGCCCGCATTTGCTTTCGAACTAATCAATTCTTATCCTGATGTTTGAGCATTTCTATTCCAGATTTCAAATCGACTAAACAAAGCAATGAAGCCGTAGCCCGTCTGGATCTCGATAGTAAGATCGTGGCGGTGATTCGTCGAGCACTCGACGAAGACATGGGCGTTGGCGATGTCACGACAAATTCAATTGTCACCCCAGCAGCGAGCGCCGCAGCGCAAATCGTCGCCAAACAGAACGGGATTGTGTCCGGCCTCTCGATTGCTCAAGCGGTCTTTCTGATGCTGGATGGTGATATGGGCTTCAGCCCGAACGTGTCAGACGGAGCCGAAGTCAAACCCGAACAACTGCTGATTGAATTGCAAGGGTCGGCGCGAGCGATCCTGACTGGAGAGCGCACCGCGCTTAACTTTCTCGGACGGATGTCGGGAATTGCGACGCTGACAAATAGATTTGTTTCAGCGACCGCCGGAACCAAAGTGAGCATACTCGATACTCGAAAGACAGCGCCCGGTTTGCGCGCAATCGACAAACTCGCTGTCCTGCATGGCGGCGGTGGCAATCATCGGTTCGGCTTGTACGATATGATTCTCATTAAGGATAACCACCTCGATAGCGCCGGGTCGATCGGCAATGCGATCCGTTTGGTGAATGCTTCCGAGAATCGTCTGGAAATCGAAGTCGAAGCAAAAAACATCAAAGAAGTGAAAGAGGCGTTGGAGTTTGGTGTCAAACGCATACTTCTGGACAATATGTCGCTGACCGAGATGCGTGAAGCAGTGGCGATTAACGATGGCCGCGCAAAGTTGGAAGCCTCCGGCAACGTAACGCTTCGCAACGTGCGCGAAATTGCCCAGACGGGTGTTGATTTCATTTCGGTCGGCGCGCTCACCCATTCAGCGCCGGCCCTTGATATCAGCCTGCGTTGGGTGAGATAAGATTTTTTTATCAAGGGGAAGAACAATGATCTCGTTATTGGGTAATGAAACTTCGGCCAATCATCTCTATACCGGTCTGCAGGCCATGCTGGCCGACGTAGTGCCGGATTTCGAATTGAGAATGAAAGCTGATCTGGCAGCCGATATTAATCGCCTCAAAGTAGAGCGCAATGCAGTCATTCTCGGTCACAACTACATGGAGCCCGCGCTCTTTCATTCAATCCCGGATTATGTCGGCGATTCATTGGATCTCGCGCGACAGGCCGCAACTACCGACAAAGATATAATCGTCTTTTGTGGCGTGCGCTTCATGGCCGAGACCGCAAAAATTCTCAATCCGGGCAAGACGGTACTCCTGCCTTCGAAAAACGCCGGCTGCTCCCTCGCTGCGAGTATTACCGCCGCCGACGTGCGCGAGTTGAAGTACAAGTTTCCAGGTGTGCCGGTTGTGACCTATGTCAATACTTACGCGGAGGTAAAAGCCGAGTCGGACATCTGCTGCACTTCTTCGAACGCAGCGGCCGTCGTCGAATCGCTGAAATCAGAAACCGTGATCTTTCTTCCCGACGAATATCTCGCGCGGAACGTCGCCAAAGAAACTGGCCGGCACATTATCTTTCCAACCAAAGAACCGCATTCGGCGTCGGAGGCGGAATTGGACTATCAAATGATCGGCTGGCGTGGCCGGTGTGAAGTGCACGAGAAATTCACTCTCGACGATATTGCTAATATTCGAAAGCAGTTTCCCGACGTCGTGATTCTCGCACATCAGGAATGCAGTCCCGAAGTCGTCGCCGCGTCCGATTACTCAGGCAGCACAAACTCCATGATCAAGTACGTCGAGCAGACGAAAGCGCCGCGCTATCTCCTATTAACAGAATGTGCAATGGGCGAGAATATCGCGGCTGCCAATCCTGAAAAAGAAATGCTCCGCCTGTGCAGCGTGCGCTGTCCGCACATGAATCAGATCACTCTGGAAGAGACCCTCGCCTCCCTGCAGAAGGATCAGTATGTGATCGAGATTCCGGAAGAGATTCGTGCCAGAGCCGCGAGAGCTGTCGAAAGAATGATCGCTATCGGGTAACGGTCGGGTCTAATTGGACGGCGCCAGCCATCGCGCGAGGTTCCCAGCGTAGGTCTTTACATCGTCCAGCTTTTCCGGCTCGCGCTGGATCTGATCGCCCGGCGGTTCAGCGAGGAAACTGGGACAGCCTTTCGCCGTGTCCCAGTTGTAATCCACCAGGTGGTGAAAACTGGATTCGGCGACGGCTGGTCCCAAAGAGTTGCCATGCTCATCACGTGTGCTCTCGAACGCGACCATCAAGTTAAAAGGCCGACGCGTCACCTGACTTACGCCAGTCGCAATCACCCGCGGGTGTTCGTCTCCATCGGGAACGCCGACGCCGCCTTCGTGCGGGTGGGCCGGAAAATACTCAATCACGCCCGAAATGTTATTTGGGTTCCGCAGGAGTTCGTGAACCGGCTCGACGGCAGTGATCCTCTGATAATCGCCATTGCTGCCTGAGTGATAGTTCGGCCATGAGATTGTTTTCGTATCCTGATCATCGCGGACATGACGCGATTCATCAGGATCGGGATGTCTGGTGTGAAAGAAATGAGCGCGGCCGACTCCACCCAAAGTGCAAAGTGACGATCCCAAATCCTGATGGTCCCGAGTCGCAAGAATTCCGCCGCCTCGCTGACGAAAGCGGGTTATGCCCTGACAATCCGCGACGCTCAGTCCGTCGCCGGCATCAACTGCAAAAAGCCAAAGCTCATCGAAGTCAGTCGTATCAAGGACACTTAAAATCACCTCGTTACCTTCCGCATTGGTTTCTCGATTGCGAGCAGTCACCGTGCAGAGCGGCTTATCGTTTTCATCCTTGAGAGAAGCAAGATGATCGCGCAACAGCGAGAATCGATCGATGTTCCAATCGTCTTTGATCGATGGAATCGTGGTTTGCAGCAAAATTCGTATTGGTTGTCCCATGGTTATACCGGCATGACCTTCAATTTAAGTGGCTAAGTATTCTCTCGCAAAACTGAGACAAAACAAAAAAGACTCCTTA
>QHXH01000151.1 GCA_003222855.1 Acidobacteriota bacterium | reverse complement strand
GCCGATGCGATGCACAGTTGCGTCGACAAACTCCTCGCTTCCCAGGATTCGCCCCTCATTGGCCAAATAGAATTCTTCTTGATAGCCAAGTTTCATACCCGCCACCACGAATTGACTATACGCTTGCCGAGCGACTTTCTTCTTTGCTCCAAAGTGACGCAGCACCGGATCGACATCCAATATTCCCTCAGGTTCCAGTCCGAGATAAGCTCGATGCCCGCTGTATGGGTATTGCTCAGGCACGTCTACCATCTTTGCCCGCACCGGATTCAGATGGATATAACGGACCAACTCTGCCAGGTACCGATCGCTTTGACACAAAATGGACTTGTGCCTCCCCGCTAATAAATGCCCCACTCGTCGGTACCGGCGATTGTAATACTGGCTATATCCGGTCAATACCCGATGCATGATCCGGCCGATCGTATCCGCCTGTCGTTCGATTAACAGGTGGACGTGGTTGGTCATTAAACAAAAAGCATAGAGAAAAAAGGGAAGTCGCTCTTTTTGAACTGCAAGCAGCGAAAGGAACTTCTTATAGTCCGTCGGCGAGTTGAAAATCTGCCGGCGATTATTACCACGGGTGATTACATGATACAAACCACCTTCGACTTCAGCGCGTGCTTTCCGAGCCATGGGCCGCGGATGCTAATACTCATTAGCTTCTCCGTCAACGCATAGCTCTGCAAGTTTTTTGCGTAACGTTCGGGTGTTATTTGAAGACAAAGGTCTTCAGGCGTCGTGAGGTAATGTTTGCATGAAGCGCAACCTAAGAGTGAGAATCGCAAAATCGCAAGCCTGACCCCAGTTTTGCCAGTTTTGATTCCCGCAAGTAGCGATCGATGTCTCAACGTCCCTTCTGGCTGGTCTGATCCTCGTATCGGTCTCAGATAGCGAAGGAATCTTAGCGGAGGTTTCGGGATTGTCGGTTTAGCGATTTGCTTAGAATTATCTCAGGGCGTTATCAAAGAATTCGATTACCGGACGATCGTAAGCTTCTTCCTGTTCACCGGTTGAAGAGAGAAGATTGGCTCCGGTCAACGGCAGATCCTTTTTCACCTCAGGAGAACTCTTAAGACAGCGGACCAGGTCAAGTGTTGATTGGCGCGCGGGGTCGCTCTGCACACCTGCCAACAGTAATACACGCATGTCGCCGAGCGCGTGCGCCAGTTCACACGAGGTCTTGGTAGGAAATTTTCCGAAGCTGTAGATTCTAATGCCGACATGGGCCAGCCCTTGCAGGATGCGGTTGTTCATCCCGGTGCGGTTCGCGGTGGCTGCCTGCACAACGTCATCGGGAGATGAAGGAACGGAGTCCAACGCGATAGCACGCACCTCGGGAGACCGCGCCGCGGCGTCGAGGGCTGCATAACCGCCAAGTCCGATCCCGTAAATGCCGATGCGTGATCCGATTTGCGGCTTGCCCGCAGGAGATTTCAAAGTGTGCAGGTATTCTATCGCCGCGTTCACGTCATCACCTTCCAATGCGCCGAACGATGTCCAGTTGACCGCCGGATTCTCTCCGTGTCCGCGCAAGTCAGGCCACAGCACGGTGAAGTTTGTTGTCTCGTTAAGTTTGACGGCGAGGTTCAGCAGCCATGATCGATCGGCGCCGTAACCGTGCAACAGAATCATTGCCGGCCCTTCGTCAGCTCCGGGTATCAGCCAGCCGCGGGCGTTGGTTCCGTCGTGATTCTTCCATTTGACATCACTTCCTTTAAAAACTGGTCCAGTCACTTTCGAGAAGCTCTGCGGCGTGACCAGATATGCTGCGCGCGGCGGTCGCGTGATTCCGTAAACCAACCATGCGCACACCGCCGCAACCGCTACCAGGAGCACCAGCACTATTGGGAAGAATGCTTTCAGGAACTTGCGCACAGCTGATCTGCTTGGCGAATTGCAAAATGTTAAGCGCGATCATCTGCCGGCAAACGGGGAAGTAGCCCGACCGTGAGGGAGGGCGTCCCGTTACAGAACCGCGAGCGGTAGCGAGCGGATGCTACATTCAGGTCGAGTCCATGATCCTCATCACTACCTCTCCAGGGTTCTGAAACGCCCTTCCTCACGGTCGGGCTACTGCCCGGTGCGCAACCTTGCATTGAAGATTTGCTGCGCGCTCTCAAAATTCTCCGGCGTGTTGACGTTAAGAAAGAAATGTTCGGAACCTTCCAGATCCGACAGTTCCGTGAAGGGGACGTATCGCGCCAGTATCTGGTCCAGCATGACCCGCGGGCTATGTCCACCGTTGACAATCACTCTCTGTGCGGCGGCGAGACAAGGCGAACGCCGGTAAATTGCGCAGAGCGGCTGCGGGCGATCATCACTCTGCAGTGGCACAACTGCTTCCCAATGATCGGTGAATCCAATCAACCTTTCGAATAACTCGCCGGTGACGAACGGGAGATCGCAGGCGACGATCAAACAGTGTTCCGATTTGGCATTGCTCAGTGCGGCTTCGATGCCGGCCAGAGGTCCCCACTGGTTATGCGTATCCGCAATATTTGCCAAACCTTCGACGGCTGAAACTGCCGCCCCAACGGTCCGAACCGTACGGGCGACGCTTTGGAGTGAGGCCGAAATTAAAGCGACGCTGGTTCGGTCGCCGAACATTAGGCGCGACTTATCTTTTCCCATGCGGCTGGACATGCCGCCAACCAGAATGAAGCCTTCGACATCCAACATCGGCGTCATGCTATTATTTTTTAGCTTGTTTGGGCTATAGTGGCACATGCACTCGCCCGATGCGATTCAGTCAACCTGGTAATTAATTCATGCAATTGCTCAATCGAAACACATCCACGCTCGCCGCCGCTCTTCTCCTGCTTGCCATCGTCACCACGCAAGCGCAAACAAAAATCAAGCTCGATAAGACGAGTACACCGCCGGCGACGCCGCTGTTCGCGCTGGAAGACCTGCGACCAGGAATGAAGGGAACCGCGCGAACCGTTTTTGCGGGCAGCGAACCTGAGGAGTTCGGGCTTGAAATTCTGGGCGTGCTGAATGGTTTTACGGGACCGCGCCAGTCGACGATCATCGCGAGACTAAGCGGGTCTAACGTCGCGAAGACTGGTGTGTTCGCCGGCATGTCCGGCTCGCCGGTTTTCATCGACAACAAATTGGTCGGCGCGATCGCCTACAGCTTCCCGTTTGCGAAGGAACCTATCTGCGGTATTACTCCGATCAAACAAATGATCGACATCTTTGAGCGGGGCAGCGAAAGACCGCGCAGCGGCGAAGCCCGAGCAGTTTCATTCACGTCTTTGGCCAACGGGCAATGGAAACCGTCGTTGCCCAGGCAGAGTGTGACTTCAACTTCTTTGGTTGCTCCGATCGCGACGAATTCTGCGCTCGCGCCTTTGATGGGCCAAACAATTCAGCCCATCGCGACACCGGTCGTGTTCAGTGGAATCAAGCAAGACACGCTGTCGTTATTCTCGGCGCAGTTAACGGCGAGTGGATTGTTGCCTGTATCCGGCGTCGGTGGGGCGGGCGCGATGACACCACTGGAAGTTTTCGATGACAAGACACTAACACCCGGGACGTCGGTGACCGTCGAGCTGGCACGCGGCGATTACTCGATCGCGGCCGCCGGAACAGTCACCTATCGCGACGGCGAAAAAATCTACGCATTCGGCCATCCGTTTTTGAGTCTGGGTGGCGCGGACATGCCAATGACCGAAAGTTCGGTTGTCACCGTTATTCCCAACACATTCAATTCGTTCAAGCTCGCGGTGCCGGGACGAATGGTTGGGTCGATTTCACAAGATCGAGCCACAGGGATCTTTGGACAGTTGGGCCATGCCTCACGAATGATTCCGGTAAAGCTTACCCTGCACACCAGCCGCGGACAGGACGAGCAGTTCAAATACGAGATTGTCAGCGACGAATATCTGACGCCGCTGCTCTTAAGCATCAGCGTCTACAATAGTATCGCGGCGCGCGAGCGGTCCGTTGGCGAGGCAACGATCAGTATCGACGGATCGATTCATGTTAATGGCCAATCACCAATCGCCATTCAGCGAAGATTCTCTTCGATCAATGCGGCCTTGATGGCGGCGGGATCGATTGCCGCGCCGACGTCGACGCTGCTGAGCAGCGGTTTCGATAACGTCAACATCGACGGCATCACCCTCGACATAACGTCGAGCGAAGACAAGAGCGCGGCGACCCTGGAACGGATTTCACTCGATCGAACCGAAGTCGCGCGCGGCGACAAAGTTGAGATTCAGGCTTATGTGCGAACGGATTCGGGTAAGCAATTCGTTGAAAGGATTCCGATGCAGATTCCCGACGACGCGCCCTCCGGGCAGTTGCTGATCATGGTAGGCGATGGCGCCACGTTGCAGGAATCGTCTTCAGCGAAATCCTTTGTGCCGCGAGAATTGGGACAGCTTGTCGAGGCCATCAACAAGATGAAGAAGAACGATCGTTTATATCTGAAGCTCTTGCGGCCTGCGCCCGGCGTCGTAATCGGATCGAACGAGTTGCCCAATCTGCCGCCGTCCGTGGTGGCGACGCTCAACAGTGAACGAACCTCAGGTGGTTATACCGCGCTGGCACTCTCTCAGGTTTATGAGCGAGAGCTGGCCCCCGCTGAATTCGTTATTACCGGCCAGCAAGTGATTTCGGTGACAGTGAAATAAGTTTGGAGTACCGCCTTCAGGCGGCAGCTTTGATAACGTAGACCGCCTAAAGGCGGAACTCCGAACAGAAACTTGTCGTCACGCGGCTTTTCTTTTTCGGCGCTGACGAAGCTTCGCTGCCGTTCCTGCTAATCCTAATCCCAACAAGGTGAGCGTCGCTGGTTCAGGCACGGCCGTATTGGGTACGACCGTGATCGTCGCGTTCAAATCGCCGCCGAATGATCCTGCGCCAATTGCGTCAATGTCAGTCGGAATCACGTTAACGACAACTGAAAACGTGTTGAAGCTATATGTCAGTGGGGCTGCGGAAATGATATGAACGGTATCGACCAGATGGCTTATGTCGATGCTGCCGACAAGATTGAGCACTTGTGTCTGACCATTGATTGTCAGCAGCTGAGTGAAAGTGAACGGATGCGGGCCGCCTGAATTCAGGCCCGTGAAGTCTGCTGTAAAGTTGAGCGGGTTCAGTAGCGCGATGAAGCTGTCGCCGCCGTTGACGTTCTGCATGGCCGAAGTTGCGACGCCCGTCAGCGAATCCGACCCGGCGATCCCCGTGCCGTCGTTTCCCAGATTGGACAAATGGAACCCACCGCTGTCGACTGTAAGCGCATCGGCCTTTGCGGCGGGCGCAACTGTGATCGAAATTAACATTGCCGCAATTGCTAAACTGATTTTCGTAAAGAGACGCATTCTCGAAACCCCCAATTACAATAGCTTTAATCCCGTTCGTGGATCGTCGCTCTATTGGTACTGCCTACGGCGCACGCCTGAGAAATAAAACTGTATACGAGAAAAACCGTTAATTCCGGCCGGCTTCCAGAAAGCTTGCCGGGTGGCACGGGGCGTCCCGCCCATGAGATCACGCGCAAGATGCGCGTGCCACTTCAAACTGGTCCACCGCGCGCGATCAGCAGGAAACGTCGTTCTGATCGCGGGATGTGTTCGACACTAACCGAGGGAAGAATGGTTTGAACTTCGTTGCGAATTGATTCGCCGGTGAAAAATAGAAGCGTCGAATTCCTCGGGGCCCAGTCGATAAGCGCAGGCAGCATCTCGGTGAAGCGATCCAGCGCCCGACACGTTACGAAGTCAGCCGCGGGAGTCTCAATGTCTTCGAAACGCGCGGCAATCAGCTGCGTGCGATCTGGCGGCCTTACGGCGCGGAGGGCTTCATGAAGGAAAACAGCTTTTCTGGTCGATGATTCGATCAGGGTAGCGCGCAAGTCATCGCGAACTAATAGACACGGAATGATCGGCAATCCGCCGCCTGATCCAACATCAACTACCGCAGCTCCAGCCGGAAGATGTTTTAGCAGGAGCAGCGATTCGAGGACGTGGCGTACGGCGAACTCGGCCGGCGAACACGGCGCGACCAGATGAAGCCGCGGGTTCCATTTCATGACCAGTTCGTAATAATCGTTGAGTCGCTCGATGCGGTCAGGCTGGAGCGCGATTCCAAACTCAGGCGCATGAGCTTCAAGTGCTTGCCTGAACACATCGATAGGCGTTGCCATTTGCTCTGAACTTCTGTTTACATTGTCTGTGTCAGAACCCGGAGCGGTAGCGACGGGATCGATCGGCGACGTTGACATCACGATCCGGTCGCATCCACCACCCCACGCGGGCTGCCCGCGTGGGGACCCCGGTCCGCTCCCGGTTCTGAAACTACCAGCGAAGATAACATGACCAGCGAAACATTAAGAGAACAGCACGAGAAGCTCGGCCGCGCGGTGACGAAACTAATTGCCGACCATGCGGCGCGGCTGGGTTCCGCGCCGGTCACGTCGCCAGCAACACCGGACGATCTTAAACAGCTATTCAACGAACCGTTGCCGATTGCCGGTAGGCCTGCCGAACAGATTCTGGAACAATTCGCTCGGGATGTTGCGCCCCATTCGATGCAGGTCCCCAGTCCGCATTACTTTGGTCAATTCAATCCGACGCCGCTGGCGATCGGAGTTTGGGCCGACGCGTTGTGTTCGTCGCTCAATCAGAACGCCGGCGCATGGCGCAATGGCCCGACCTCAGCGATGATCGAATCGCAAGTCATTCGCTGGCTCTGCGAGTTGATCGGTTATCAGAGCGATGCATTCGGCGTCTTAGCCAGCGGTGGATCGGAAGCGAATCTAATCGCGCTCAAGTGCGCGCGCGATCGCACGGCGCCCGAGATAAAGCAGAAAGGCGCGGGCGGCGCCGGCGATCTCACCGTCTACACCTCTGAGCAGTGTCATTATTCAGTCGAAAAAAGCCTCGACATTCTTGGTCTTGGCCGCGAGAGCTTGCGCAAGATTGAAACAGACGATCGTTTTCACATTCGACTGGACAGTTTGCAAGCGGCGATAAAAAAAGATATCGGGGAAGGATGCAGGCCTTTCTGTATCGTTGGCGTCGCGGGCACGACTTCAACGGGTGTTATTGATCCGTTGCCGGAGTTGGCGGCAGTTGCGGGCGCCAACGATTGTTGGTTTCATGTCGATGCCGCGTACGGCGGCGCGCTCGCTTTTTCCGGCCGGCACAAAGGAAAGCTGCGCGGGATTGAGTTCGCGGATTCGATTACTTTCGATCCGCATAAGTGGATGTTTGTTCCTTTCTCATGCGGCGCGACGCTGGTGCGCGACGGCGGTCAGGTGCTGCGGAATTCTTTCGATATGTCACCAGAGTATCTGAGCGAGGATCGCGGCTTTTCAGATGCACAATACGATTTCTTTCGCTATGGCCAGATGGGCACGCGCCGGTTCAATTCATTGAAGCTGTGGATGTGTTTCAAGTTCATGGGCAAACGCGGCTATGCGGAAACAACCGAGCGGCACATCGAACTCGCCGAATACCTGGCAACGCGACTGGATAC
>QHXH01000150.1 GCA_003222855.1 Acidobacteriota bacterium | reverse complement strand
TTCATCATCGCTGGTGGTGGCAGCGCGGCCCACGCGGCCCTGGTTCAATCATCTCCGTCGTGGCGCGATGAAATAAAGAAACGTCAGCTTGCTTATGAAGATAAATTGCGAAGTGAATTCAAACCATGACGTGCAGAAAGGAGTCTTGAAAACGTAGATGCTGATCAGCGATAAAGTTGGAATTATTTTTGGCGTAGCGAACAAACGCTCCATCGCCTGGGCGACGGCCCAGGCTTTGCATCAAGCCGGCGCTCGCCTAGCGTTTGCTTATCAAGGTGAGCGACTGAAAGAGAATGTCGAGCGCTTAACGGCAGAAGAAATGCCCGGATCGCCTTTGATGTCCTGCGATGTCACCAAACAGGAAGAGGTCGATGAGGCGTTCGCCCGCGCGGCTTCTGATTTTGGCCGGCTCGATTTTGTGATTCATAGCATCGCCTTTGCGCCGCGCGAAGCGCTGGAAGGCGAATACATGAAAGTTGATCGCGATGGCTTTCTGGCAGCGCTGGAAGTCAGTGCGTATTCGTTGACGCAAATGGCGCGCGCGGCTGCGCCTCTGATGACTGATGGCGGCAGCATAGTCACCATGACCTTTCATGGTGCTGAAAAGGTTTACCAGGGCTATAACGTGATGGGCGTTGCGAAGGCCGCGTTGGAATCCAGCGTGCGTTACCTGGCAGCGGATCTCGGCCCAAAGAATATTCGCGTGAATGCGATCAGCGCCGGGCCAATTCAGACGTTAGCCGCCCGCGGCGTCTCAGGCTTGAGCACGATGCTGAAGGTCCACGCTGAACGCGCGCCGCTGAAGCGCAACGTCGAGCCGCGCGAAGTTGGCAACACCGCGCTGTTTCTTTGCAGCCCCCTCTCATCAGGAATCACGGGTGAGATAATCTACGTTGACTGTGGTTACAACATAATGGGGATTTAGTCCGACAAACTTCAGTTTGTCGTTTCTCTGAACTAGTGATACGAGCTGCAATCGCGACAAACTGAAGTTTGTCGAACGTTCAATGAAAGACGAAGATTATTACAAGCAGAGTCACGGCAGCACTCAGGACGAGCGTCTGCTGGAAACGCCGGAGCCGGGTGGTGAGTTTCTGCACACCGACACTTGGCGGGTCTTTCGAATCATGGGCGAGTTCGTGCAAGGGTTCGAAGATCTCGCGCATATCACGAACGGCGTGGCGGTGTTCGGTTCAGCGCGCACGCCGGCAGATCATCCGGAATATCGCGCTGCCCAGGAAACGGGAGCGCTGCTGGCGCGCGCCGGTTACGCAGTGATCACCGGCGGTGGCCCGGGAATCATGGAAGCGGCCAACCGCGGAGCTTTCGAAGCGGGCGGCACCTCAGTCGGCTGCAACATTGAACTACCCCACGAACAATTTTCAAACAGTTACCTGACACTGTCGCTCAAGTTCAAATACTTCTTTGTGCGCAAGATGATGTTCGTCAAGTACAGCGATGCCTTCATCATCTTCCCCGGCGGGTTCGGTACGCTTGACGAATTATTCGAAGCGCTCACGCTGATTCAGACGCACAAGATTCACAACTTCCCAGTGGTCCTGTTCGGCTCAGCCTATTGGAAAGAGATGCTGGATTGGTTGCGTGGGCCGATGCTGGAGGAAGGCAAGATCGTCGAAGAAGATTTTCGCAGGCTGCACGTAACTGATTCCCCCTCGGAGATTATCGAGATCGTGAAAACTTACGAGCCCTCAAAAGAACTCGTCAGCCATTCAAGATAATCTTCGGATGCGGCGACGATGGGAAGCGCAATTATTTCAGGTGTCTCGTAACTGTGCAGCGCGCGCACGTGACTTTGAAGACCCTCGAAATTCGCGCTCGTCGTCTTCGCAATCATCAGCACTTCTCGCGCACTCTCGACTTTTCCTTTCCAGAGATAAATCGACTGCATCTCAGAAAGCACTTGCACGCACGCGGCAAGCCTGCTGTCGACAAGAGTTTCGGCGATTCTTGTGGCTTCCTCGAATGACGCTGCGGTCATGAGGACAACGATGGGTTCTGAGGTGGGTTTCGAGTTCAAGCTTTAGCTTGCAAGCGGCTTAATTCAACCTGAAGGTTGAATGGTAATAACATACCTGGTTTATCAGATGAACCTTTGTGTCTTTTCGTGACTCCCGGGTTGGTGTGATTTCGTGGTTTGGTTCTCGTTAATTCAGCTGCAAAGCAAACCACTAAAGAACACGAATACAAGAACTAAACCACACGAAGGCCGCAAGGCGGATGAATCAAGTATTTATTGCGGTCGAAGTCTAAACCTCATTCCGCCTCTTCTTCGCCTTCATCTGACGTCGGACCAGTCAGCGGAGAGGTGTCTTCACCAAAGAACGACGCGTACAATTCCTTCGCGCGATCGAAATCACGTTCATCGACGAGCACCGCAACGCCTGGCGAAGTCGCCGAAAACACGGGCGAAAAAGCGTCATTTGCGCCTGATTGCACCACCGCGCGCACACCGTTTTGCCGCAGGATGTCGCTGACCATCTCACCTTCTGCCGGCGACGATAAAGTGTGCAGAACAACAAAGCTGGCGTCACTGTGATCGTGCGCCGCTGTTTCAGTAGTCAATCGATCGACCAACTCGGCGTCGTCGTCGGGACATCGCGTGATCCCAGGGTTGTATTCAGATTCGCATACAGGACAAAACATGATCAGATTGTAGCGCAAGACGTTGTCTTGCGCGATTCGCGGTACTGTCTGAATTTGACGGGCGTTACTGGACCCGATTCGCAAGTTAGCACCCTGGTGCTACTTGACGCTCGCAACTGCTCTTTCAAACGGAATCTCTTCAAAGTGCGTGAAGCGTTTGAAATCGCGGAAGCGGTGATTGATTTCTTCTTGCGTGAGTCGCTGCACGCGTTCGGTTCCGAACTCCTCGACATTGAATGATGCCATCACCGAACCGAAGATCATGGCGCGACGCAACGCGCCCTCGTCGAGTTTTTCCTGACTGGCGAGATAACCCATCAAGCCGCCGGCGAAAGTATCGCCCGCACCAGTAGGATCAAATACAGATTCGAGCGGATATGCGGGAATCGCAAAGTATTCATCCTTTGTAAACATCGCCGCGCCATACTCTCCGCGCTTCACAATCAGTGTTTGCGGCCCCCACGAAAGAATTTTTCGCGCGGCCTTGATAAGATTCGGCTCCTCGGCAAGCTGGCGCGCTTCGGCATCGTTCACGATCAAAAGATCGACGACCTCGATCGTTTTTTGCAGTGATTCGCGAGTCGTGTCAATCCAGAGGTTCATCGTGTCCAGCGCCACAAGCTCCGCATCAGGGACCTGTTTCCTGACTCCCCGCTGCAAATCCGGCTGAATGTTTCCCAGAAAAATGAGACGCGATTTTTTCGACCCCTCGGACAGCTTCGGCTGAAACCCGGCGAACACATTCAAATGCGTATCGAGCGTGTGCGCGACATTCAAATCGTATTCATAGCGGCCAAACCAGCGAAACGTCTTCCCGTCCGGAATAATCTCCAGATCGGTGGTATCGATGTTGTGCTGCGCGAACACCGCCCGCTCTTCGGCGCCAAAATCTCCGCCTACGACTGCGACGAGAGAAACGTCCGTAAAAAAACTGGCTGAGATTGAGAAGTGCGACGCAGAGCCGCCCAACATCTGCTCCCGTTTGCCGAATGGAGTTTCGACGGCGTCAAACGCAACAGAACCAACAACAAGTAGAGACATAAAGATTTCGGGATGTGGATTTTCGCTTTTGGATTAGACGAACGTGTGTCGTACCTGGTGCTTGGTGCTTCGATGTGGTTTCGCGCTTTCGCTCCTGGCCTTCGCCCTTTGCTCTTTGCGCCTGGCTACGGCTTACTCTCTTTCGGCTTCGCTCCCCCGAGCGATTTCAGATCCTCAAGCGCCTCGTCCTTAAACCTGCTTTGCGGATAACCATTCACTAATTGCGACAGGTAGTCGCGCGCCTTCTCGCGGAATTCCTGCGGAGTAAGCGTGGTCTTCTTCTCACCTTCGTGGATTACATATTGATCGGGCTTTTGCTTGCCCTTCGCCTCCGCCAGATTAAGACTGCTGGCGCCGGCGATGAAAAGCACTTCATCGATCTTTGAGAACGCGGGATTGCCGGCCAGCACTTCCTCGCATCGCTCCAAAGCTCCCACGTATGCTTTTTTCAATTTGAAATACTGTCTCGCGACATCCAAATTGTGCAGCGAATCCTTTTCCATGTCCGGATCGCGCGTTACGTCAGGGCCCCGCTTTGCTCCTCCGCCTTGCGCGTGCGCCAAACTCGGGACGAACATCAGCACTGCGAGGAGCAGCAAGATCATTATCGATCGCTTCTTCATTTCTTCACCTCATTGCTAACCACTACACTCTATTCCTAAACCCTATCGTTTGTATTTTCCAATGATGGCGTCAAGCTTGCGCGCGGTTGCTTCCGGCCAACTGTCGGGCGCCGTAAAGATGGCATTTTTCAAAGCCGAAGCACATCCGCAATCGCGCGGAGTGCCTGCCAGGGTCTTGACCGCCGCTTTCATAATCATCTGCGCATTGCGCACATTCTTATTCAAATATTCGATGACCGTTTCAACTGTCACCGCGTCGTGCGCCGGATGCCAGCAATCATAGTCGGTCACCAGTGCCAGCGTCGCATAACAAATCTCTGCTTCGCGCGCGAGTTTAGCCTCCTGCAAATTGGTCATGCCGATGATGTCCATGCCCCATGAGCGATAGACGTTTGACTCTGCGACCGTCGAGAACGCCGGCCCCTCCATGCAAAGGTACGTGCCACCGCGATGCGTCTTCACCTCGACTGACTTGCACGCGTCTGCCAGCGCATCGCCCAGGCTCTTGCAAACCGGGTGAGCGAACGCCACGTGCGCGACGATCCCGTCTGCGAAGAAAGTTGATTCATGCGCGCGCGCACGAGTTCGATCAAAAAACTGATCGGGAATCACCATGTCCATTGGAGCGTATTGCTCTTGCAGGGACCCGACCGCCGACGCTGACAGAATACGCTCGACCCCAAGCAATTTCATTCCGTAGATGTTCGCGCGGAATGGAAGCTTAGTGGGGGTGAATCGATGGCCGCGACCGTGGCGAGGCAAAAACGCGACGCGTTC
>QHXH01000782.1 GCA_003222855.1 Acidobacteriota bacterium | reverse complement strand
TGCACGTGCATGTCGATGAAACCCGGCGCGACAATCAGTCCGGTTGCATCAAACACTTCCACGTCATCGGCAATCGAATCACTGTAGTCGGAGAGGCCAATGATGCGGCCGTCTTCGATCAAAAGGTTTTTGCCCGTGTTGATGCCCTGCGAAGGATCGATCACATAACCGTTTTGGATTAGTAACCGCATTTGCTTAGTTTCGAGTTCCGCGTTTTGTTTTTCGAGTCCGGCCGCGAACCCCTCCGGCAGCCCGAGATGAATCTGTAGAGCCCTCTCTAACGGTCGGGCTACTGCCCCGGTCTTCGTCTACGTCACTCGGAGTTCCCGCGAGCAAATAAAGCACCGCCATGCGCACAGCCACGCCGTTCGTCACTTGATCGAGAATCAGCGAGCGCCCGCCGTCAGCAACCTCGGAAGAAATTTCAATACCGCGATTCATTGGCCCAGGGTGCATCACAATTGCATCAGGCGCGGCCAGGCTCAGGTGATTCAAATGCAAACCGTAATGAACAGCGTATTCGCGCATCGAGGGAAAGAACGCATCAGTCTGTCGCTCACGTTGCATTCGCAGAATCATCACGACGTCCGCATCGACAACTGCGTCTTCGATGCGGCGTTCGAGCCGCACGCCTTGCTCGATCAGGCCGGCGAATTCCGCCGGCACCAAAGTCCCGGGGCCGGCCACGCTAACAGTTGCGCCGAGCTTTGACAGCAAATAGATGTTTGACCGTGCCACGCGCGAGTGCAGGATATCGCCGATGATCGCAACCTTTAATCCCTGCAGTCGACCCTTGTGCTCGCGTATCGTCAACGCGTCGAGCAGTGCCTGAGTCGGATGTTCGTGTGCGCCATCGCCGGCATTGACGATTGCTGCGCTACACGCGCGCGCGAGGTGATAAGGCGCTCCGGCCGACGAATGTCGAATGACAATGCAGTCGGGCGACATCGCCTGCAGATTGCGCGCAGTATCGAGCAGCGTCTCACCTTTCGAGACGCTGGAAGTCGAAACACTGATGTTGACTGCGTCTGCCGACAATCGTTTCGCGGCAATCTCAAAAGAAGTGCGCGTTCGCGTTGAAGCTTCGAAGAAGAGATTAATTACCGTGCGCCCACGCAGCGCAGGCACTTTCTTGATCTCGCGTTTGGAAATGTCGCGAAACGTCTCAGCCGTGTCGAGCAAATGCACGATCTGATCGGCAGACAGTTTGGATTCAGAGCTTCGAGCTTAGTTTTTAGATCTTAGTCCTTGGAGCTTGATGCGGGCTATCGAACTGACTTCCAAGCTCTAAGCTCTAAGAACTAAGCACTTCTTCGGCAATAAAAAAGCGGCCGCGCGGGCCGCTTCAGGCTACAGCTTCTGCTGCCGGTCGCTCAACGATTACGACGCCTTCGTCTTCGTCAAAATCGGTGAGCATTACCTTAATGATCTCGCTCTTTTTCGTGGGCACCAGTTTGCCGATGTAATCTGCCTGGATCGGCAGTTCGCGATGCTCGTTGCCGCGATCAATCAGCACGGCGAGTTGCACGCGCTTCGGCCTGCCAAAATCAATCAACTGGTCCATCGCCGCGCGAACCGTGCGCCCGGTGTAGAGCACGTCGTCGATCAGGACGATGGTGCGCGCTTCGATGTCGCCGGGCAATTCGGTCCCGCTCACGATCGGCTTGGCGCCCACCGTCGACAAGTCGTCGCGATATAAAGTGATGTCGAGTATGCCAACCGGGGGACGATGGCCTTCGAGCTCGGCAATCTTATCGGCAATTCGATTCGCCAGCGGCACACCGCGGCGACGGATTCCAACTAAGATCAAATCATCTATTCCGTGATTTTCTTCGACGATTTCAGAAGCGAGGCGAGCTAGCGCGCGATTGATGCGCGCTGGATCCATGATGCGGGCCTTTTCAGTGAACTCCACCGGCGCCAAATGGTAGCAAGAAGACTGACGACTTACAAGTTTGCTTGCAGATCGTAATGTCCTGATTTCAGTTTTTCTCTGCGCAGTCTCGGCGACCTCTGCGTCTCTGTGGTGAATATTAGCTTGAAAACACTCACCGCAGAGACGCGGAGAACGCAGAGGAGGCGCAGAGAATCTTAATTTAGGATCTGCAGATTGCGGTCTGCCAATCTTGACATGTGGTGCCGGAACGAAATCGATCCACGAATCCACACGAAACGAACACGAAGATCATTGTTCGTGATATCTCGTGTTCTTTCGTGGATCGCTTTTGGGAACGCAATAACTATTGTCACCGGCCAAACCCTCTGTTAGTCTCGCTTTTCAGACGTTTCATGATTTATCGATCGCTCCTTCGCCCGCTTCTGTTTCGTTTGTCGCCCGAAACGGCCCACGAACTCGCGCTCAGTTCCCTTTCCTTCTTTCTCGGCGCCACACCAATTCGAAAGGTCGTTGCCGCACGACAGCGCGGCTGGCCACTCGGCCCGCTCGAGCGCTGCGGTCTTGAGTTCGCTAATCCGATCGGTCTGGCCGCAGGCTTCGACAAGAACGGCACTGCCGCCCAGGGTTTGTCAGCTCTGGGTTTTGGTTTCATCGAAGTCGGCACAGTTACGAGTGAACCACAGAGTGGAAATGA
>QHXH01000779.1 GCA_003222855.1 Acidobacteriota bacterium | reverse complement strand
TCGACTCATGCAGCGCCAGCACGTGAACAAAGTCAAACTCAAGCACCGAATACGAGTTGAGTTGGTGCGCATAGCCGATGTTCCATTGTTGGGTGTATGGATTGCGGTAAGTGGGATCCATGATGCGACCAGTTGACCCAGCGGGAAGTTGCGTTGGCGGCGGGGGCAGGGCCGGCGATGGATCAACGCCGAAACGCCAATTCTGAAGCAGAATGCTGGTTCCCGGCACGAGATCACCGGGACCAAGACTGAACACGCTCACAAAGATTGTCGGATTCTGCTGCTGAATCATAAACAGCGGGATGTTCAGGAATGTTTGACCGAAATAAAGTCCGTAGCCGCCTCGCAAGATGTGCTTGCCGTTTCCGCTCAGATCCCAGGCAAAACCAACACGGGGACTGAAGTCCTTATTGTCGTCGTGGGGTAAAGTTGCTGCCAGCGGGTGGTTGATCGCCTTGAGCTCGAGATAGGTTCGACTCTTGGCCTGAGCTTGGGTGCCGATCAGGTTGTAGTCTTTGTCCCAACGTACCCCGAGGTTCAAAGTGATGTTGTGCCGAAACCTCCAATCATCCTGGAAGTAAACGCCAAGCATCTTGGCGCCACCCGGCAAATCAAAGTACGGATTACCCGCGGTGGCGGTCATGCTGCCTACGGCACCCGGCGTCGCAAAGCCCTGCGGATAGCACGGCTGATCTTTGTTTGGGCCGCACGTCTTGGGATTACTGAGAATAAAGCTGGGCTTATCGTTGAAATCGAGTTCGAGCGTGGGATTGAACTCAAAGAAGCCGCCCAGCTTTCGTTCCCAAACATAGTCAACACCAGTCCTGAAAGTGTGATTGCCTCTGTTGATCGAGAGATCGTCCTTAAACTGATATTTCGTTTGGTAGGACTGCTGCGGTACGTTTGCGTTTGTCCCGAAGCTGATGCCGGTCGGGAATGTAAACAATGGAACTTTGTTCTCGGTGTCAATTATGTTGTTCCAGTACTGATAACCGATCGTCGCGGCATTAATTACCCTGCTGCTTAACACCGAGTTGAGAGTGAAATTACCAAGTTGAAGCCTGTTTTTCGTGAAGTTACCCTCACTCAAATCATTTCTGTTGCCGGACTGATCGTTTCTTCCAATATTCTTCTGGTCACTGTAGCTAACGAACATGTTGTGCTTCGCGTTGAAAGTGTGATCGATTCGCACGTTCACACGCGTGTCCGTATATGGCAGCGGTATGATCGGCGAAGGTTGAGCGCCAAGGAAGGTGACGAGGTTCAATTCCGCGAGCGCATCGGAGACGACCGGGATCGAGAAAAAGAACGTTTTGTGGTCGTTATAGGTAGAGGGTCCTCCTTCGCCAAAGCGTGGGAAGTGCAGCGGTCCGCCAATCGATCCACCAATTATCTTGCGATTGAACGGCGGTTTCGTCGTCACTTTCTGCTGAGTAGTGGGATCGGTTTCGGTAGCATTCAGTTTCTTGTCGCGAAGCTGAAAGAACATGGAACCATGAAAATCCTTGCCGCCTGATTTCGTCACTATGTTTACGGCTCCGCCTTCGCTGCGGCCATTGACGGCTGAGAACCGTTTGTGCTTATGACAAACTCCTGAATTGCTTCAAGCGGAAACTGCATAACCGGTCCGCCAACGGTGTTGTCCTTGTTGTCGATCCCATTAACTGTGACGTTAACGTTGCGGCCACTTGAACCATTAACGCCGAAAATTGCGATTCGATTCTTAGTCGGATCATAAGAGTCCACGGGCTTCACTCCGGGAGCTAAATAAGCCAGATTCGCCAGGTCGCGTCCATTGAGAGGAAGATCCTGAACATCATGCGGTGTGATATTCAAACTGATGTCCGTCTTTTCCCGATTCACCAGTTCCGCTTCGCTCGTGATTGTGACGCTTGCTGTTTGAACTCCGGGATTCATCGTGACATCCAGAGTTGTCGTCTTGCCCACCAATAATTCGAGACCTTCAGACGTGGCGTCGCCGAATCCACTTGCGGTCACCTTAATGTCATAGCTACCGGCGGGTAGGAAGTCGATTTTATATTCGCCGCTATCGTCGGTAGCGACGGTTCGTGACTGGCCCGTTCCCTTGTTCGTGACGGTCACAGTTGCGCCTTTGATTCGAGCGCCGTTCTTATCGGAAACTGCGCCGCCCAGCGCCGCGCTCGCAGTTCCTTGTGCAAACGCAGGAACCGTCAGGACAATCATCGACAACGCAAAGCACAGAATGCCGATGCACATTTTTTCGAACCCTTTGACAGCTATTTGAGTTTTCATGGCGATCCTCCTCAGCTCTTGTGTGTGGTCGAGATAAGCATTGGATTGTCGTTCGGTTAGCAAACCCAAGGACACCGATTTGTTTGCTATTAGATTCGAGGACTACCGGGAGGCGATTGATGAATCTTTGATGGCTGACTTAAAACGAAACCCCGGAAATCCCGATTTCTGAACGCCAAACCCGATTTCTGGACCTTACCATCGGCCATGCTACTCCTTCATTAGGAAGCGCGCAATACCTTTTTGGCATTCTTCAGATATGCGGGCAATCACATTTGCATCGACACCAAATTGAAGAGCGGCAAGAGAAACTGCTGAACTACTTGTGTTGGTGAACTGCTGAACAAACGCGTCGACTTCATCATCGAACGCTTCATCATCCACAAGGCGGTTGACCAAGCCAATCGCGACTGCTTCTTCTGCGCTAATCTCGTTGCCCAGCGTCACCAATTCAAACGCGCGCTTCTCAGAAACATTGCGGCGCAGAATCGCCATCACCATCGTCGGGACGAATCCGATTTTCACTTCCGGATAGCCAAAGCGGCTCGCGCGCGCCGCTAACACAAGGTCGCAAGCCGATGCCA
>QHXH01000098.1:5435-6428 GCA_003222855.1 Acidobacteriota bacterium | reverse complement strand
GCGCATCGTCCAGGACTATGTGACGCTCAAAAAAACCGGCGCCAACTGGGTTGCCTGTTGCCCTTTTCATAAAGAGACGAAACCTTCGTTTTCGGTCAATCCGTCAAAAGAAATTTTTTATTGCTTTGGATGTCAGAAGGGCGGCTCGGTATTTAACTTCGTGATGGAGATCGAGCGGGCGACTTTTCCGGAAGCCATCAAAATCGTCGCTGAGAAATCCGGCGTGCCGCTGCCAAAGATGATTGATGACGGCCGGTTCGAAGCGCGCCAGCGTGAAAGCGATCAGGTGATCGAGCTTAATCAATGGGCGCTGGCCTGGTGGCAGGATCAACTTCAGAGCAAGGCCGCGCGCAGTGTCCGCGAATATCTGAAGGAACGCGGCATCACTGAAGAGACCAGTCAAACTTTTAAGCTCGGATTTGCGCCTGATAGTTGGGAAGCGCTGTCGACCCATCTGCGGCAAAAAGGCGCAACGCAGGAGCAACTTGAAAAGAGTGGTTTGGTCGTCACGAAGGATGAAGGTGGATCCTATGATCGCTTTCGCGGCCGGCTGATGTTTCCGGTGTTCGATGCCCAGGGAAAACCTATCGCGTTTGGCGGCAGAATTCTCGATCCCGAAGGTGAGCCGAAGTATCTGAATTCACCGGAAACTTCGGCATATGTGAAGGGCCGCCATCTTTATGGACTGCATCTTACCCGCGATGAAATTCGGCGCGCGGGCTTTGCGATTCTGGTCGAAGGCTACCTCGATCTGATCGTCCCTTATCAATTCGGCGTGCGTAACGTCGTCGCGAGTTTGGGCACCGCGCTGACTCCCGAGCAGGTGAAGCTGATCGGCAGGTTTGCGCGTAAGGTAGTGGTGAACTATGATGGTGATCGCGCGGGTGTGCAGGCGGCGAAGCGGGCGATCGAGACGATTCTGGCAGAAGACATCGAAGTAAAGGTTCTGGTCCTCCCGGACAACGCAGATCCTGACGATTTCATCAGAAAACA
>QHXH01000098.1:0-5391 GCA_003222855.1 Acidobacteriota bacterium | reverse complement strand
ACCCGGCGGATAAAGCTGTGGCCGTCGAGGAGACGCTCCCGTTTGTTCGCGCTGTTCGCAATCGGATTCAGAAGCGCGAATACTTTGACATCGTGATGGACAGCCTGCGCGTTCAGGGAGATCAACGCCGCGAATTGTGGCAGCAGGTCCGGGGCGGTGCAAGCACCGATGCGGGCGCCGTTCAAAAGGTGATCACGCGACGGGTGCAGCCGACTGTGGCCGAAGAGAAGCTGCTCGGGCTATTGCTCGCCAGTGATGAGCTGCGAAACATCATTTTGCCGCGCCTCGAGCCGACGGACTACGAAGGACTGGCGACCGCGCCGATTTTTCAGTCGCTCAAGGAACTCGGCGCTGATGACAAGGAAATCAGTTTCGAATCGTTGAGCGAGGCAACGGCGGACAATTCGATCACGGCAGAGGTTCTGCCGCGCTTATTGATTAATGCGGCAGCCGAATCGTTCGATGAGTCGTTGGCCGACGCGAACAGTTGTTTGGATGCTTTGAGGTTGATCAAGCTCGATCGCGACATCGACGAGCTCAGCTCGCGGATCGCTGAAGCAGATCGCGCCGGTGAAGACCAACTACGCGATCAACTGGCGATGAAGAAACTGGAACTATCAAAACAACGCGGCAGTTTTCTGCCGCACGGAAAAGCAGCGAACTAAACCGGGCTGCCAAATGTAACAGGAAGAATAATCGTGGCTATTGAAGAAAAAGATCGAGATGATGTGATGGATCGATTGCTGCAATTAGGCGGTGATAAAAAATTTCTGTCGTACGACGATCTGAATCGGGAACTGCCCGAGAATGTCGTCTCGCCTGACGACATCGAAGACGTGCTCCAGAAACTGGACGCCTCGAATATTCATGTGGCGGATTCCGACGAACGCTTGATCGAACAGGCCGCGGCCATCGCCACTGACGATGAAGAAGGCGAAGACGATCTCGAACTGGATCTTTCGGCCGGCGCGCTGGAGAAAACCAACGATCCGGTGCGGTTATATTTGCGCGAAATGGGCGTGGTGCCCTTGTTGACTCGCGAAGGCGAAGTCGCGATTGCAAAACGGATCGAGCGCGGCCAGATCAAGACTCAAAAAGCCATTGCCCGTTCGCCAATAGCCGTCGGCGAGCTGGTCAAGATGGGCGAAGAGCTGGCGGCTGGAAAGATGAGTATTCGCGAGGTCGTAACTTTTTCTGAGCAGGCGGAACTAGCCGGCGAGGAAGACAAGGCCGAGGAGTATCGCGAATGGACCATCGAGGGCATCGAGGGCATCAACAAGCTTTTCAAGAACGCGCTGAAAGAATGGGCCAAGCTGCGCACCGAAACAAAGATCACGCGCGGCAAGAAAACCAAAAAACTGACGCGCCTGCGCCGCAAAGTTGGGCGGCTGCGCATCGAAATCGCCGACGAGATTGGCCGTTTGAATATGACCGAGCGTTCGCGGCAACGGCTGATCAACGCGATTCGCAACGTGCAAAAAGAAGTGCGTTCGGCTGAACGCGAGCTGTCGACGTACAGCGATCGCCTGACAAAGAAACGGCTCAAGGCTGACGACATCAAGCTTTATAAGAAACACGTTTCGACCGCCAAGAAGCGTTTGCAGCTGGTCGAAGAAGAGCATCACATTTCCCCGGTCGAGGTGAAGCGCTGCCTGCAGGCGATCGTCACCGGTGAACATCAAACGGGCCAGGCCAAGCGCGAGCTGGTTGAAGCCAACCTGCGGCTGGTGGTTTCAATTGCCAAGAAGTATACGAATCGTGGCTTGCAGTTTCTCGACTTAATTCAGGAAGGCAACATCGGTTTGATGAAAGCTGTGGACAAGTTCGAATGGCGGCGTGGCTACAAGTTCTCGACCTACGCGACGTGGTGGATTCGGCAGGCGATCACGCGCGCGATCGCGGACCAGGCGCGCACCATTCGCATCCCGGTGCACATGATCGAAACCATCAATAAACTGATCCGCACTTCACGGGCGCTGGTGCAGGAGTTGGGCCGCGAACCGACCAGCGAAGAGATTGCCAAGAAGATGGACATTCCGGTTTCGAAAGTGCGCAAGGTTTTGAAGATTGCGCAGGAACCGATCTCACTCGAGACTCCGATCGGTGAGGAAGAAGACTCTCATCTCGGCGATTTCATCGAAGATAAATCCATTCTGAATCCTTCGGACGCGGTGGTGGCCTCAAACTTGCGCGAGATCACCGACGAAGTATTGGCCACACTGACTCCGCGCGAAGAGAAAGTGATTAAGATGCGCTTTGGCCTGGGTACCACGGGATCGGAGCATACGCTCGAAGAAGTGGGCCAACACTTCGCCGTGACCCGCGAACGCATTCGTCAAATCGAAGCCAAGGCGCTGAGAAAACTGCGCCACCCCTCGCGGTCGCGGAAGCTCAAAGCGTTTTTGGAAACAGTTCAGCACGGCTAAGGAAAACGAAATAGGCCGCAGATTAACGCGGATTTACGCAGATAAGAATTTGAAGGATCTGATCGGCGTGTATCCGCGTTCATCCGCGGCAAAATTAGTGCGATGAAAAAGATCGTCGAAAGCTACAAACGTAAACTGGCCGCCGAAGACGGCTGGGTGCTTAAGCGCGGGGCGCAATTGCGGATCGCGCTTTGTTATCCGAACGTCTATGCGATCGGCATGGCCAACCTTGGCTTTCAGGCGATGTATGAAATCTTCAATAACATTCCTGAAGTCTCATGCGAGCGAGTTTTTCTGCCGGACAGTGTCAGAAGCCCGACCGTGAGGGAGGGCTCATCTCCGCAACACGCCCTCCCTAACGGTCGGGCTACTGCCCCGCGTTATCCGCGCACCGGCTCTGGTTACGATGTGCGACCGAACCGCAGCGTTACTCACACGATTGACGAGATGCGCGAGTATGAACGAACGCGCACGCCTCTGCTTTCGCTCGAATCACACACTCCAGTTCGCGATTTTGGCGTGATCGCTTTCTCGATCTCATTCGAAACCGATTACGTCAACATGGCGCGCATGATGCAGATGAGTGGCGTGCCGGTGTGGTCGAAGGATAGAACCAAACATGATCCGCTCATCGTGATGGGCGGCGCATCGTCGTTTCTGAATCCAGAACCGATTGCCGACTTTACCGACGTAATCGGCGTCGGCGAGGGTGAAATCCTGGGGCCAAAACTCGTCGATGTCATTTTCGAAAATGGTTCCAAGGAAGAAATCCTGGCGGCGTTGGCGCGGCAGGGTCGCGGGTTTTACGTCCCTTCGTTTTATGAAGTTAGTTACCGTGACGATGAGACGGTCGCTGCGTACGCACCGCTGGAAGACGGCGTTCCCGCGCGTGTTGGCCGCACGATTTCAGCTGAGAATCCGAAGGAAGGCAGTTTGCGCCGCGCCATTCGCCGCGAACAACACGATCTTGTCGATCAACTAAGACGCGATGAAGTGTTCGCGCCATCGACCACGATCTTCGCGCCTGATGCCGAGATGGGCGATCGCTTTTTGATCGAAATCTCGCGTGGCTGTTCGCAGGGTTGTCGCTTCTGCTGGGCCGGTTACAACTACTGGCCGCCACGCGTGGTGCCCGCGCGCGACATCCTGGCAAAAGCGCGAGCATGGCGTGCGAAGACCGACAAGATCGGTTTAGTGTCGACCGCGGTTTGCGATCATCCGGAGATTAGCGAAATCCTTCAGGGCTTGCGGGCGATGGATTATCGCATCTCGGTTTCTTCTTTGCGTCTCGATCAAATTTCGGATGAGCTGCTTGACGCGCTGGTTGAATCGCGGGATCAGCAAATTGCTGTCGCTCCTGAGACTGGATCCGATCGCCTGCGGCGCGTCATCAACAAGAATCTGACGAACGACGAGATCGTCGATATCTGCGGCGCGGTATTCGATCGCGGCATGCTGACCGTCAAGCTCTACATGATGGTTGGCTTGCCGACCGAAACTGATGAAGATTTGGAAGAAATGATTGTGCTGGTTGAGCGCATCAAGGATCGCATGCTCGAAGCCGGCAAGCGCTTCGGTCGCGCCGGCAAGATCATTCCTTCGTTGAATGGATTCGTACCCAAACCCAACACGCCATTTCAATGGGAACCAATTTGTGAAGAGAAAGAATTGAAGCGCCGCCTGAAGTTCGTCAGCAAGAAACTCGCCCGGATTCCCAACGTCGAGGTGCGCGCGATGTCCGCGCGCATCGCTCATGAACAGGCTTTATTCTCGTCCGGTGATCGGCGGATTGCCCGTGTGATCGAAGCAACCGCGCGTCTGAATGGCGATTTAAACGCAGCGATCCGGGAAACTGGAATTGAGACTTACTTCCACACCAGCCGTCGCCGTGGCTATGATGAAATTCTTCCGTGGGACATCGTCGATTCGGGAATCTCACGGGAGTTTATGCAGCGCGAAGACGAACGCGCGCACGAAGCTCGCTCAACCGCTCCCTGTCCTTCAGTCAATCAATGCACTCGTTGTGGAGTCTGTCCCACCACCTGGTTAGGCGAGGCTCCGGCTGCACTCGTGCAATTGAAAGCGTTTGCCACATCGCCGGCCGCGACGTTGGCCTAAACTAACTCTCATTCCCAGTCCTGATTTTTACCCATAAATCCGACTCTTCCAGCTCTCGAATCTTAGCCGCATGATTGAGTCGTAACTCCGGTTTTTCAGCGTCAGCGACAATGGCCTTGAGTTGCTCGACCAAAGCCTGCTGAGTCGAAACATTCTCACCCAGCGTTAAATTTATGGTCTCGTTACCGCGCTGTACTATGATTTGCAGGTAGGCCGAATCCCGCGCACGAGGCTTTTTCGGCGCGATGAACCTATCGTATGCCATCCAGAGAATGTTAGCGATGGAGGTTACGGAAGCAACGGCACTAAGTACGAGATACGAGTCGACTGCCGCACCGGCAATCCCTGATGGCTTGAATTCGTATACCGTAGCGCCCGTTGCTCCACTGGCGACGAAGTCGTAAACCTGCTGCGCATCAACCTGATTTCCGCAGTCCGCCACACTTATGCCAATGGCAATCTCTTTTCGCCCGTACCATTCAGGCCGTGGCCCGCTGCTACGTGCCACTGTTATCGGCGCCTCCCACGCGTCCATGTTGTCGGCATCGGCCAGCAGAACTCGCTCAACCTCGGTCGTTGATATTTTCTTTAGATCTCTCATTCATCCCACCCGGTAATCACGCGAATCAGGGCTTTGCGCTTTTCGTAAACAATCAATTTCAGCTTGCGACCGCCATCGGTATAACCAATCAGTTGATAGCCTCCGTAGATGCGTTTATTTCGCCGCACCTCAAAGCCATTCCAAATTACCTCGACAACCTCATCAACCGTAATGCCGTGCCCAGCCAACTCATCCTCATCAAATTCCAGATCGAACTCGGTGGGATCGAACTTTTGCCAGAAGACC
>QHXH01000778.1 GCA_003222855.1 Acidobacteriota bacterium | reverse complement strand
GGCTTCACCATGTTTTGGTTTGAATCGACACCGATCACGTAATGCATCGCGCGGCCGCTTGAGTCTTTTCCGGATTGTTCGACAGCATCAAACGCGCCGAGACCCGAATTCCCTGCCGCAGTGAAAATCACGTCCGCGCCTTTGCTAATCTGAGCCAGCGCGATCTCTTTGCCTTTACCCGGATTGTTCCAGGCCGCGTCGGTGACGCCGACGTAATTCTGAATGACCTGAATGTTTGGATTGGCGGCTTTCGCCCCTTGTTCGTATCCGCCTTCGAATTGATGAATCAACCCGATATCCATGCCGCCGATAAAGCCGAGCTTGCCGGTCTTTGAAGTCATTGCCGCGATCATACCGACGAGATAAGAACCTTCGTGCTCTTTGAAGACCAGCGACGCGACGTTTGCTTTGGGAGTCTTGCCATCGTCTTCAAAAATGACGCCATCGATGATCGCGAAATGAATATTAGGATAGTCCTTCGCCACGGCTTGCATGATCGGACCCTGCGCAAAGCCAACCCCGATAACCAAATCGTAACCGCGCTCGGCGAAGGCGCGCATCGCCGGCTCGATCGAAACCGGATTGCCCGGCTCGACGTCACGCAGCACGATGCCGAGCGCCGGTTTGCCGCAACTGGTCCGGCCATCGGGGAGCATTCCCGTCTCAGCGCACTTCACACCGGTCCAGGCGGCGGCATTGAAGGAACGATCATCCTTGCCGCCGATGTCAAAGACGATCCCGACGTGAATCTTTGATTTGTCGTCGGCGCCATAAAGCCCGCGGTTGCAGGCCTGGCCCGCGAAGATGAGGGACGACAGAACAATCAGCGTTAGCAGCACTTTGTATTTCATTATTGCTCACTGTTTGGAGTTCCGCCTTTAGGCGGCTGTCTTAGAACTCACCGTCTGAAGGCGGAACTCCAAACTTCTCTACTCGATTACTTCCTTAATTAATGACAACAATTCCGGCGAACGCTGATTCGCGATTTCGTACGCGGACGAGATTCGTTTCGCGGCTCGTCGGCCTCGCTCAACATCTGCTGAAAAGACTGTTCCGATCAGATCATCCGTCTGTAGCTCGCTGCCTATCTTAACATCAGCGATAAATCCTACTGACATTTCTTCCGTATCGACTTTGATGACAAAACCAGAGCGCGGGGATTCTACCTTAAACGATTTCTCTGTCAACGGCAGAATCTTCGCGGGCTCGTCGCAGACGCGCGGGTCGCCGCCTTGCGCTTCGACATTCGCGCGAAAACATTCCAACGCTGCGCCCGATTCGTAAACCCGATTTATCCGAGCGCGGGCCGCATCGATGGATGGTTCGAGTTCTACCAAAGTCACCATACGAGCCGCGAGTTCGATCGAGAGATCGAGCACCGGCCGCGCGCCTTCTTTGATTTCGCCGCGCAGCAGTTCGATGCATTCCAAAACCTCGACCGAGTTCCCAACTGCCTGGCCCAAAGGTTGGTTCATGTCGGTGATCAGCGCCTGCGATCGCACGCCGAGCGAGTTACCAGTCTTAACCAGCGCGCGAGCCAATTCCCTGGCTCGATCATCCTGGCGCATGAATGCGCCTGAGCCGGTCTTGACGTCTATCACCATGGCGTCTAAACCAGCCGCTCCCTTCTTCGAAATGATCGATGCGACGATCAGAGGAATAGCTTCGACGGTCGCAGTCGAATCTCGCAATGAGTACAGTTTGCGATCCGCCGGCGCGATCTCGGCCGTCTGTCCGTTCATGGCGAACCCGCATCGATCAAGCACCGCGCGAAATTCTTTGAGCGACAAATTGACTCGATAGTCGGGAATCGATTCCAGTTTATCGAGCGTGCCGCCGGTATGGCCCAGGCCGCGGCCGGAAATCATCGGCACGCAAATGCCGGCAGCCGCCGCCAGAGGCGCAATCAACAACGAAGTCTTGTCGCCCACGCCACCAGTTGAATGCTTATCGGCTTTTGGTTTGGGAATGTCTGAGAAGTCGAGAATATCGCCGGAGTGCAGCATCGCGTTCGTCAACGCTGACTGTTCGGCATCAGTCATGCCGTTCAGAAAGATCGCCATCAGAAGCGCAGTGCTTTGATAGTCGGCAATCTCACCGCTGGTTACGCCGCGAACAAAGAACTCGATTTCCTCACGCGAAAGTTCCGCGCCATCGCGCTTCTTGCGAATGATGTCCTGCGGTCTCAATTTGATTATCTTTTCGGCCCTGCCGTTTGATATGCGGAAGGTGTCTACCCGGGTTTCGCTCCGATAGGAGCGAAATGTTTATAGTAGCGCAGCCGATAAAAACCAAGCTCCTTTAGGAGCGAAATTCACTGCCAGGAAATCTCTACCGTCGCGACTATATCGCGCTCCTAAAGAAGCTTGTTCATTCTTTTCTCGCGTTGGAGCTATAGGCATTCGGCCCCGACGGGGCTAATAGCAGACCTCAAAACATCAAGCGCCGCCGGACACCAATTTATTTTTGCCTAAGCAATACGACAGCCTGAGCACTAACCGCCTCACCTCGGCCCACGGCATCGAGCCCTTCGCCGGTCTTT
>QHXH01000097.1 GCA_003222855.1 Acidobacteriota bacterium | reverse complement strand
CACGATGTAACGAACGGCGAAGCAGTCGAAGTTGAGGTGGCGTTCGCGCGCATGGCCCCGGGAATATTCCAAAACGAACCTTACCAGGCGAACGCGGCGAGTCAGACCGCGACGTGGCGGCAAGTGTCACGCCGTGCACAAGGCCTCGCCGCGATTAAGGATGTAATCACCGGCGCGGCGACCGATAGCGCCGGAGACCACGCGCTGAAAGACGCGCAAAAAGAACTGGCCCAGGTGTTACAGCGGACAACTACACCGACACTCGCGATTCCCGACGTACTGCAGGCGTATAACAGTTACAAAAGTGCTGATACAGATCAATTCGCGCGACGATTCCTCCAGTCGAACGATGTGATCGTCCGCGCCTCCGCAGCGGAAGTTATTGGCAGTCAAACACCAGGCGAGCCGAACACGCGCGCCCTGATCGAAGCCTTACCGCGGGCAATGCGAGACAAAGATCTCAACGATGCTGCGCTCGCAATTCTCGAAGCGCTGGCGAAACAGAAGACCACGACGGCGAATGATGCGATCAAGACAGCGCTTGATTCCTCAGATCATCTGATTCGCAGAAAAGCAGTTGCGCTGTTGAAAGCAAATGGCGCCGGTGATTTCTCAGCTCGCATCGGAACTGTTCAAACGCGCAATACGACATTGGATTATCGTCGCGCAATTGCTCGGACCGGAAAGCATGCAACGGCGACAGTCGTCACCAGCAGCGGCGCTTTTACGATTGAATTCCTGGCCGATGAGGCACCCCTGACGGTTGATAATTTTATTCAGCTCGCCCGCAAAGGCTACTTCAACGGCCAGATAATTCCGCGCGTAGTGCCTAATTTCGTAGTGCAAGCCGGCGATCCGCGGGGCGATCAAAACGGTGGTCCGGGCTATCAGATTCGCTGCGAGATTAATGAAGTGCCCTATGAACGCGCCGCGGTCGGCATGGCTTTGTCAGGCAAAGACACTGGCGGCTCACAATGGTTCGTGACGCATTCGCCGCAACCACATCTCGATGGCGGCTACACAGTCTTTGGGCACGTGATTCGCGGCATGGAGGTCGTCGATAATATAGCGCGCGGAGCTATAATTCGGCGGGTGATCGTAAATGAAAGATAAGTTCAACCACAGAGGACCCAGAGAAGAAGAGCGAAAAGGGATTTTTCGTTGCTTGAAATCCCTCTGTGTCCTCTGTGGTAAATATATGCTTTTCCCACTTCTCGCCTCATTGCTGGTTGGGTCAACCGCGGCGCGGATTCAAAATCGACAACCAACGCCACCCGAAAAACGAATCCGTTACGACATCAGACTCGCGCTCAATTTCGATGAACGCACTTATGCGGGCTCCGAACAAGTGCATTGGGTGAACCACGGCGACCATGCTACCTCGACGATTTTCTTCCACCTGTACCCGAACATGCGCGCGCCTGATTACGTCGCGCCGAATCAAAGGAATGAGTTGGGACAGGTCATCGCTGACGAGCCACGATTGGAAATATCAGAGGTACGCGCCGTCAGCAACCACGCGCTGATTCCTTTTTCATTCGACGATTTGCAGACGACGCTGCGCATAAATTTGCGGGAAGCGGTCCCGCCGGACGCAGCCGTTGATATTCAGATCAAATTCAAAGGCAGCGTGCCCGAAATCGATCCGGAAGAAACCGGCATCGTTACGCATGTGCTGCAACAAGTGAGCGCCGCAATTCGCAGCGAGCGCGAACTCAGGCGCGCGCGGGATGTAAACTTTATGTGTCATGGAGTGATGATGCTGGCGACATCATTTCCAATTCTGGCTGCCCGCAACGGCGATGATTGGTTGCGCAAGATTGAACCGAGCATCGGAGACTGGCTGACGACTGACACTGCCGACTTTGACGTGACAATTGAAGCGGCGCCCGGTGTCATGATTTTCACGCCCGTTGTCGCGATCGAAGCGACGCATAAAGAGAAAACCGAATCACAACACTTCGCCGCTGAGACACTGCGCGACTTTGCGATCATCGCGGGTCGCAGTCTCAAGTCGGAGGAGCGTCGCCTCGGCGATGTCACCGTGCGATCGCTCTTTCGGGCCGAGCACGAGGTAATCGCGCAACGAGTCTTAAACATTGCGGGCGACGCTTTGCGAATCTACGCTGCGAAGTTTGGCCCGCTGCCGATACGAACGGTCACCATTGCCGAGGTGCCGCTGGTCTCGACCCTGGGCAGCGCTGAGTTCGCAGGCCTCGGCGCGATTGCCAACGCATTTTACGTGGATTTTGAATCGGCGACGATGCGCAATATGCCGGACGTGATTCGCGATCAGCGCGCGTCGGTCGAAGACAGCCTGGAGTGGACTGTGGCGCGCGTGGTGGCCCACCAATGGTGGGGCGCGACCGTCGGTAACGATGCCGGCCGCGAGCCCGTGCTCGACGAGGCGCTGTCAAACTGGTCGGCTTTGCTTTACTACCGCGAAATGCACGGCGAGCAACAGACGACTAACGCCCTGGAAGAGCAAGTGCGCGGCGTGTACAAAATATATCGAACCTTCGGTGGCGACGATATGGAAGCCAGCCGCTCATCGCGCGATTATCGCAATTCGTTTCAATACGCGGCGATTGTCTCGACCAAAGGCGCGTTGATGTTCGAAGCTTTGCGACAACTGCTGGGCGAGGATAAGTTTTTCAGGGCGCTGCGCGATTATTATGCGGCGAACTCGTTGGAGGTCGCGGACATGGATGATTTGCGCGGCGCTTTCATCGCCGGTGCGCCGGTCGAACAAAGACGCGCGGTCAGCCGTACTTTCGATCGATGGCTATCAAGCAAGCGTGGCGATGAAGACATTGGTCCACCTGATCCGAAGTTGGCTGAGGAGCTTGGACTGCCGCCGCGACCCGAAGCCAGGGGCGATAAAACGATGCTGACGCCATTTGCGAAGCTGGGAAAATTTTTCTGGCAGCAGATGACAAAGATTAGATGATTAGAGTTTAGACTTTAGAGCTTAGCCAGTACCTGTTGTTTTTACTAAGCTCTAAGCTCTAAATACTAAGCTCAGGCCTGAACATATGCGCGCTTCTAAGGATTTGGAATTGGTGGCACGGACTCATCAAAGAGTGCTGCGGCCGTCGTCTGTTCAAATCGAGCGAGAGCTGGAAGTCCTCACGCAATTGATGGACAACCAGTTTCGAATTCCCATCCTCGATTGGCGCTTCGGATTCAACGCGATCATCGACCTCATTCCTGAGTTCGGCGACATCGCCACGACGATCGTTGCGCTCTACATTCTCGTCTCGGCCGTACGTTATCGCGTTCCCAAGATCACTCTGCTGCGCATGGGGGTGAACATTGGAATCTACTTCGCCGGCGGCCTGATTCCCTTTGGTGGCTACTTCTTCGACGCATGGTGGAAGCCGAATGTTCGCAATCTTAATTTGCTGCGGCGACGCGCGACCGTTTCGGCCGAAGACGCGAAGCGCGGACGCAAGAGCGACTGGCTGTTCGTCGGCTTGATCGTTGGGATGATCGTGGCGCTTTTGTTGGGATCGATCATGCTGACGATTTTCATCTGGTGGTACGTCGCAACCCATTTGCAGTTAATGTGAAACAAGCTTTCGTTTAGAGTCGGGCGACAGTCCGGCTAAGCCGGCGACAGCCCGCTTTTTGGAAAACCTCAAAAACTATATTGTGGAAAATGTAATCACAGTTCGCGATCTGAAGAAGACGTTCAAGCCAAAAGCGCGCAAGGGAGTCGAAGTTAAAGCGCTGGACGGCATTGCGTTCGAAGTGCCGCGCGGCGAATTTTTTGGTTTGCTTGGGCCGAACGGCGCCGGCAAGACAACGACGATCGGAATCCTGACAACGCGCGTGTTGCCAACTGGCGGAGTCGCACAGATAGAAGGTATCGACGTCGCGCGCGATCCAGTTTCAGTTAAGCGACGCATCGGCGTAGTACCTCAGGTCAACAACCTCGATCGCAGCCTTACTGCCAAAGAAATTCTGTTGTTTCATGCGGAGTACTTCGGAGTCCCGAAACATGAACGAGAAGAGAGCGCACAACGCCTGCTCGAACGATTCGAGCTTGCCGATCGTGCCGATGAAAAGATCAATGGATTCTCAGGCGGCATGGTCCAGCGTCTGAAAATCGGGCGGGCGCTGATGCACGATCCGGCCATACTTTTCCTGGACGAACCCACCACTGGATTGGATCCACAATCTCGACGCGCGATGTGGGACTTGTTGACGGAATTGAATCAAAAAGGCTTAACCATATTATTGACTACGCATTACATGGAGGAGGCCGATCAGCTTTGCCGGAGAATTGCGATCATCGACCATGGCAAGCTGCTGGCGCTCGATTCGCCGGCGCAACTCAAACGCAGCGTACCGGGAGGCTATTTGATCGAACTACAAGTACGTGACGGCGCGAACGGTTCATTCGGTGAATCGTTGCGCTCTCTACTGGGTGTGGTTGAAATCAAAGCCGAGAATGATCGAGTTCGCATCTACGCCGATCGCGTCGAAGGCCTGTTGGCGAATGCGATGCGTCTGGCCGGGGAACAGAATGTAATGGTCACCGACGCCCATGTTTCTGAGCCGAGCCTGGAAAACCTGTTCTTGCATCTGACGGGACGAAGCTTGCGAGAGTGATTCCTTCGGCAACTGAGGAATAGCCACAGAGTCGCCGAGTCACAGAGATTGATCAGCTGGAACCAGGAATGCTCCGCGCCACGCTTTCTATTTTGTCCTCTGTGCCTCAGTGCCTCTGTGGCTAGTTACTGAGTCTTCGACATGACTGCCTTCATTGCTCTCCTTCATCGTGACCTGCGCGTAGTGCGGCGCGAGCTGCCATCGTTTCTTTTGCGCGTCGTGCTCAATCCGCTGCTGTTCACTTTCATCTTTGGCTTTGTCATGCCGCGGATGGGCATCATTCAGCACGGCTATACCGATATGTTGCTGCCGGGAATTCTCGGCCTCAGCATGACGCTCTCGAGCATGCAGGCTGTCTCGCTGCCGCTCGTGATCGATTTTGGTTGGAGCAAAGAGATCGAAGATCGATTACTGGCACCGATCAGCATTGCGGGTGTCGGCCTGGAAAAAATCATCGTGGGCGTGATCCAGGCAATCCTCGCCGGCATCGTCGTCATGCCGCTCGCCTGGCTGCTGATGCGAGTACATTTGCATCTGTCATTGACTGGTGTGATTAATTCGGCATGGTGGTCGGCACCGTCGTCGCGCCGCAGCAAATCAGTCTGGTGTTCACAGTGCTGCTTGCGCCGATGATCTTTTTCGGCTGCGCATATTATCCCTGGGCCGCGCTGCACGTGATTCCGTGGTTTCAGTACGCAGTGCTCCTCAATCCGCTGGTTTATGCCAACGAAGGTTTTCGTTTGGCATTGACGCCGGCGATGCCGCACATGCCGATGCCGCTGGTTTACGGCGCGTTAGTCGGCTTTTCGATACTCTTCACGTGGGTCGGTTTGCGTAAATTCGAAAGCCGTGCCCTCGACTAAACGGCTTTTTTTCACACTTTCTCAGCAGTTTCGGCACTTCCTCACCGGGCAATTCCTTGCCTTGGTCTGTGCGCTTTTGTTATAGTCGCGAGCAGTTATCATCCGAACAATTTGAAACGCACTGACGATCCTCAGCGGGGGATTCGCCTCTAAAAGAAAGGACTGGTTATGGGAAACGATCGTGATTCTGGCGACAACATATCGACTCGCTTAACATATTTTTTGGTCGGCGCAGGCATTGGCGCAGTGCTGGCCCTGTTGTTCGCGCCGAAATCGGGCGAAGAATTGCGCAATGACATCGCTGACGCGACGCGCAAGGGCATCGATCGATCGAAAGAAGCGGCGCAACAATTGGGCACGAAAGCGACCGAATACTACGATGCCACCAAACAGAAGGCGGGAGAGTATTACGACTCTGCGCGCGAAACCGCCGAAGAGTATTACGAAGCGACGCGCGAACGCGCTGCCGATCTGTACGACACAGCCACAACCAAGGCCGGCGAAGTAGTCGCGAAAACGCGCGACGCCGCAACGCGGCAGGCTGGCTCAATTACTGCTGCCGTCGAAGCCGGCAAGAAAGCTTACGTCGAAGAGAAGCGCAAGACTGAACTGTCGGGGCGGACGGAAGCGGCGCCAACTTACAAGCCTGAAAAGACGATGTAGGCGGCGGAGCTTAGAGCTTAGATTTTAGGAATGGTTTTTTTAAGCACGAAGCTTTAAGCACTAAGTTCCTCTATTGAAATGAACCCGCACGAACCACTCTTCTGGCTCGTAATCATTACCGCGATTATCGCTGTTTCGTTTTTAGTGATCGCAGCGGCAATGATTGCGATGGCCGTGTTTGTGAATCGGGCGGTCAAAACCGTGACGCGACTCGAGGCGAAAGTCGATCCGCTAATCAATCGCGCCAACGCAATCAGCGAACAGGCGCAGGGCATCGCGGTCCAGGGACGGCAGATTGCCGAGCAGTTCCATGTGATGTCGGGACATCTGTCGACGGCGACGGGAAACCTGGCGGAATCGACCGCGCTCATCAAAGAAGAAGTTCGCGGCATCATGATCCTTGCTGATGAAACTGCTCATGTCGCCAAAGAAAAGGTGGAAGTGGTAAGCCGGGCGATCGATACGACACACGAACGAGTCATGGATACTACTGAGTTTATCCAGCGAAAGGTGATCGAACCGGCGCGTGAATTGGCCGCCATTCTGGCCGGCGTGCGCCGCGGCCTCGAGGTTTTGGTCGCGCCCGCGCCCAGCCCAATTAACAGCTCTTACGGAGACGAGGAGATGTTTATCGGCTGAACGATAAAACTATCAAAGGCCGCAACAGCCCGAACCGTCGTCGCACCAGAGTGAACGTGGTTTCGGGCTTTTGGTTTTAGGTGCCGACGGGAGCGCAAGCGTCCCGCTTGCTGTCATCCCCGGGTCGTGACGCCGGGCTCTTGCTAGCGAGACGCTTGCGCTCCAATCTGCTACGGCAAGCAAATCTGTTACTATTTCGATTTTGATACTTAGTCGCTTATGGCTACCGAAGCACCAACCCTCGACCTGAAGAAGACGGTAAATCTGCCGAAGACGAAGTTTGCGCAGAAGGCAAACCTGCCGCAAACCGAACCTGCGCGCCTGAAACAATGGGCCGAGATGGATCTCTACGGATTGATTCGCAAAGTGCGCGCCGGCGCTGAAAAGTTCATCCTTCACGACGGCCCACCTTATGCGAATGCTGATATCCATCTGGGCACGGCGCTCAATAAGATCTTGAAAGATCTGATCGTCAAGTCGCGCACCATGCTTGGCTACGATGCGCCTTATGTTCCCGGCTATGACTGTCACGGATTGCCGATCGAATTGCATGTGGAGCGGAAGCTCGGTGAAAAAAAGAAAGACATGCCACCGCTCAGTATTCGCCGCGCCTGTCGCGAGTTTGCCGCGAATGCGCTCAAGCGCCAGACGCGAGATTTTCAGCGACTCGGTATTCTTGGCGAATGGGACAATCCGTACATCACGATGTCCGATCATTACGAGGCGGAAACGGCGCGGCTGTTCGCACGCTTCGTTGAGCGAGGTTTTGTTTATAAAGGCGCGCGTCCCGTGTACTGGTGCATTCACGATCAGACGGCACTCGCGGAAGCGGAAGTCGAATATCAACAGCATACCAGTCCTTCCGTTTACGTTAAGTTTCCGCTTCGCAGCGATCCGGCACTGATCGATCCCGCACTCGCGGGTCGCAAAGTTTTTGCGCTGATTTGGACCACCACGCCCTGGACGCTGCCGGCAAATCTCGGCATCGCGGTCCATCCGGATTTCGACTACGTCGCGGTTGAAAGCGGTGGTCAGGTCTACATGGTAGCGGCGGATCTGGTTGAGGTGGTGGCCGAAAGGTGTAATCTCGCCGCGCCGAAGGTGCTGGCGCGCTTTCGCGGATCGAAACTCGATCGACTTGAAGCGCAACATCCATGGATTGATCGTCCGTCACTTTTCATGTTGGGTGAACACGTGACGCTGGGCGGCGAAGCTGATGCGGAGACCGAACTCGATGTGAGCGAAGCCCGTGAAAAATCAGCCACCAGCAAAGCCGGAACCGGGTTGGTCCACACCGCGCCGGGCCACGGACACGACGACTTCGTGATTGGAAAGCGGTACGGCCTGGAAATTTATTGTCCGGTTGATAATGCGGGGCGATTCACTAAGGAGGTCGAACACTTCGCCGGCCTCAGCGTGTTCGACGCTAATCCAAAGATTGTTGAGTTCATGCGCGACCGCGACGTGCTGCTCTTCAGCGAAAATTACGCGCACCGGTATCCGCATTGCTGGCGCTGCAAAAACCCGGTCATTTTTCGCGCGACCCCGCAATGGTTCATTGCGATGGATAGCCTGGCTGAAGAGCCGACTGAAAAGGACGAAGATGATCGCGATCGATCTAACTTTACCAGTAACTTCGTAGGCGGCGAGGTGATCGATAGCTCTTCACTCCGAGCGATGGCTTTGCGCGAAGTCGATGAGCGCGTGAAATGGATTCCCGCGTGGGGCCGCGATCGCATGCGCAACATGCTTTCCGGCCGGCCCGATTGGTGCGTGTCGCGCCAGCGCGTTTGGGGCGTTCCCATTCCTGCTTTTTACTGCTCATCCTGTAATGAAGTAATTGCCGGCGCGGCGGTAATTCGTCACGTCGCCGACATCTTCGAAAAAGAATCGGCGGACGCATGGTACAAGCGCGAGGCGCGTGAGCTGTTGCCGGACAACTTTGAATGCCAGTGCGGCGGTGACCAGTTCACTAAAGAGACGGACATTCTCGACGTGTGGTTCGACAGTGGATCATCATCCATCGCGGTGTTGGAAGCTCGCGATCATCTGCGTTGGCCCGCCGATGTTTACATTGAAGGTGGCGATCAATTTCGCGGCTGGTTCAATTCATCACTAATGGTTGGACTCGCGGTTCACGACCGCGCGCCTTACGACGCGGTGATCTGTCATGGCTGGACTTTGGACGCTCAAGGCAAAGCGATGCATAAGTCCCTGGGCAACGCAGTATCGCCCGACGAAGTCATTCCCAGGTTAGGCGCCGAAGTGCTTCGTTTATGGTGCGTGTCGTCGAACTACATGGATGACATGCGCTGCTCGGATGAAATTCTTCAGCGCGTCAGCGATGGTTACCGCAAGCTGCGCAACACCGCGCGCTTTGCCCTCGGCAATCTCGAGGGTTTCGATCCGTCAAGCGGAACAGTCGCCGAACACGAGATGCTGGAAATCGATCGCTGGGCGTTGGCGGCCTTGAATTCGGTCGTCGTCGACGTGCGCGACGCTTATGAAGCATACGATTTTCATTCCGTATATCAATCGCTGCATCAGTTCTGCACGGTTACGTTATCAGCGCGTTACTTCGACATCATAAAAGACCGGCTCTACACGTTCGCGCCGAAGAACAAAGCGCGCCGATCGGCGCAAACTGCCTTGTACAAGATCGCTGATGGGCTGGCGCGAATGCTGGCGCCGATTCTGGTCTTCACTAGTGATGAGATTTGGGAGAATCTGCCGCCGTCTGTCGACGAGAAACCGCAGCCATCAGTTCACCTCGCATTGCTGCCGAAGCCACGCGCCGCCAGCGACGCCCAGCTGCTGACGACGTGGGCACATCTGTTCGGATATCGTGATGCAGTGTTAGCGAAACTCGAAGAAGCACGGATAGCAAAAGTTATCGGCAGCTCGCTTGCAGCGCGGGTTCAGATTTCGGCGGGCAGCGAAGCTTATGGAAAGTTGGCGCCTCATCGCGATGAGTTGCGCTACTTGTTTATTGTTTCTGAAGTCGAGCTGGGTGAGCCGAATGCCGAAATGGCTGCGGACGATATCGAGGTGACGATTAATCGCGCGCATGGGCAAAAGTGCGAGCGCTGTTGGAACTATTCGACTCGCGTGGGCGAGTCATCAAAGTATCCCACCGTGTGCGAGAGATGTGTGGAAGCGTTGGAAGAGATCGAGGCTAATTGAACAATCGTTTCGCATGGCGTATCGGATACCTGGTCGCAGCGCTGGGCGTCTATTTGATGGATCAGGCGAGCAAGGCCTGGGCTATTCGCCGTCTGCGCTTCGAAGATCGCACGATTATTAATGGTGTGCTTGATTTCGTTTACGCTGAAAATCGAGGCATTGCGTTCGGTCAATTGCAGGAAGGCGGCGCCTTTGGGCGCTGGTTTTTTGTGGTGTTAGCTGCGGCCGCGGCGGTTGCGGTCCTGTTTTATTTCTTTCGCACGCCGCGTAACGACGATCGGATTCTGGGCTCATGCGCCTTGCTGCTGGCGGGCATCGCCGGAAACCTGACTGATCGGGTGCGACTCGGGTTTGTGATCGATTTCATCCAGTTGCACGCCGGCCAATATCATTGGCCAACATTCAATGTTGCGGATGCGAGCATCTCATTCGGGGCGCTGCTGCTCGCTTATGATCTGATTTTCGCGCAGCGAAAACAGAAGGAAGCCGCCAGCAACCGGCCGCTGACCACGGACATCTGAGCTTCGGCATTCATGTATCCCATTCTTTTCCGCGTCTGGAATTTTCCCGTTAACACCTACGGCGTCTTTCTCGCGCTCGCATTTCTCGGGGCGATCTTCGTCACGGTGAAACTCGGCGTGCGCGACGGATTGCCCCGCGAAAGACTGTCGCTCGTTGGCTCAAAGCTGCTGATGCTTTTTACGGAACCCGAATATCGTCAGAATCCGCGTTTGCTTTTCTCGCTCGATTTTTTGCGATCGGGCGGCGTGTTCTATGGTGGCTTGATTGGCGCCGTCATTGCTGCGTATATCCTGATGCGACGCTGGAAGTTGCCCTGGTGGAAGACCGCCGACGCGTGCGCGCCCAGCATAGCGTTGGGCAATGTGTTGGGCCGGCAAGGATGTTTTTCCGCCGGATGTTGCTGGGGCAAACCGACGAATTTGCCGTGGGGAGTTCGCTTCTCAGAGCTCGGTCACGAAGTAACCGGTGTTCCGATCGACACGAAGCTGCATCCCACGCAACTGTACGAATCGTTCGCGATGCTGATCGTTTTCTTTTTCCTGCTGTGGCTGCACAAGAAAAAGAAATTCAGCGGCCAGGTAATCCTGGCTTACGCGCTAATCTATGCAACCGTTCGGTTCCTGATCGAGTTTGTGCGCGACGATCCGCGCGGCGATATTCTTGGGCTGACAACTCTCACTGGTCTTTCGACTTCACAGATGATCGGGATCGTAGTGGGCGCGGCGGCACTGATTACTCTCATCATTCGGTGGCGGCGCGCGAATGCAGCGAAAGCGGTGACCGGCACAACAGCCGCCAGTCCTGCCTTGAAAGCACGTTCAACCAGTGCTTCAAAGTAAATGCCTTGCGGCGGAACGGTCGGATAGATTAAATGATGAACTCCAACCATTGCCTTAATAGCGATAAGGAACCCTTCAGTAAAGATCCCACTTGGGGCGGCTGGCATGGCGGCATGCTATCACTTGCGCCGATCAGCCAGCAACGCTAACATTCCTCGCTTCGTCTCAATCATTAGTTACGATCTCATAAAACATGAAACTGCGCGTTCTCTACCACGGCCACTGTTTCGACGGCGTTGCCTCCGCGGCAACATTCACGCGTTTTTATCTCGAACGAATCCATCAGGACGCGACCGTTGCATACGGCGGACTGCTGCATCGCCCCGGAAATCTCTTGTTCGAAGGCAACATGTTCGACGGCGACGAAAACGCGATCGTCGACTTCAAGTATTCGCCCTCGGAGCGGCTGACGTGGTGGTTCGATCATCATCAGTCGGCATTTCTCACGCCGCAGGACGAAGCTCATTTTCGGGCGGACAAATCCGGGAA